>NZ_JBXAEW010000016.1:0-44670 GCF_056782315.1 Arthrobacter paludis | reverse complement strand
GGGGCACTAGGGACGAAAGGGGGTGGGGGGGGGGGGTTCTCCCCCCCCCCCCCCCCCCCCCCCCCCGGTCCGCGGCCGCTAGTACCGGGCCGCGTAGCCGTGGATGTTGTGGATGTAGTCCAGCTTCGTCACGGACACGCCCGAGTCGGGGTTGCGCGCGTGGACGACCTGGCCGTCCCCGATGTACAGCGCGACGTGGTACATGCTGGATCCGCCGTTGGACGTCGAGAAGACCAGGTCGCCGCGCTGCAGCTGGCTCAGGGGGACCTTCGTCGGCGCCTGCTCGTACTGCTGCGTGGACGTGCGCGGCAGGTCCCGCGCCGAGCGGGAGAACGCCTCCTGCATGAAGCCGGAGCAGTCGTAGGCGCGCGGGCCGGTGCCGCCGTACTCGTACGTGAACGACTCGTTGTTGGCGGCCCGCACGGCCCAGTCGATGGTCGCGGCGGTCGCCTGGCTGCCCTGCTGCTGGGCGGCGGGGACGATGGTGGGCGCGGCGGTGGCGGGCGCGGCGGCGAACAGGGTGCCGCCCGCGAGGGCGAGGGACGCGGCGGCGCCCGCGAACTGGCGAATGGCCATGGGGATCCTTTGCTTCGGGCCTGACAGGGGCGGGCCCGGCGGAACGCCACCGGGGCCCGTGCGGGTTCGATTCGTGACCAAACCGTGACCCACCGTAGGTGACGGGCCGCACACGGGGCGAATCGGGACACGCCGGCCGCCGCCAGGCCGCCGACCGCTTTCCCGGCGAACGCGGCCAGCCCCCCCGTCCGGGGCGCCGCCCGCGGCCCGGTCAGTAGCGGACCGCGTACGGGTGCAGGTTGTTGACCCAGCTCAGCGACGTGACGGAGATCCCGACGGAGGGGTTGCGGGCGTGGACGACCTGCCCGTCGCCGAGGTAGATCGCCACGTGGTAGAAGCTGGCGCCCCCGTTGGACGACGAGAACACGAGGTCCCCGCGGCGGAGCTGGCTCAGCGGGACCTTCGTCGAGGACCCGAAGTACTGCTGCGTCGACGTGCGCGGCAGGGAGCGGCCGCCCTGGGCGAACGCCCGCTGCGTGAAGCTCGAGCAGTCGAACTGGGTGGGCCCGTTGGCGCCGTAGCGGTACGTGTACGAGTCGTCTTCGGCGATCCGGAGCGCCCAGGCGATGGCAGGCTCGACGACCGAACTGCTCGGAGCCGGCGCGGGCTGCGGCTCGGGTTCCGGTTCCGGTGCGGGTTCCGGCTCGGGGCGCGGTGCCGGCTCGGGTTCCGGTGCGGGTACCGGCTCGGGGTCCGGTGCGGGTGCCGGCTCCGGCGCCGGCCGGGGTTCGGGTTCCGGAGCGGGACGGGGAGCGGGCTCCGGAGCGGGACGTGGCGCGGGCTCCGAATCGGCCGGCGGCGCGGGGCGGGAGGCCGGGGTGGCGGGGTCCGCGGGCGCCGCGGGGGCCGCGGGGGCCTCGGGGGCGCGGTCGGCCGGCTCCGGGCGGACGGTGGTGGCCGGGTGGATGGTCCGGGCGACCGGGGCCAGCGCGGGCAGCGCCTCGGGGGCGGCGGGGCCGGCCGGCGCCGCGGCCCTGGCCGGGGCGGGGTCGTCCGCGGGGGCGCTGGCGACGAGTTCCTCGAGGGCGGCCTCGCGCGCCTGGGCCTCGAGCCGCTCCATGCGGGCCGACTCCTCCGCGCGGGTGGTTCCGCGCAGCCGGGAGAGCTGGCCGATGAGCTTCGCGCGCAGCGCGCGCTGCTCCCCGACCTCCCGTTCGTAGGCCGCGCGGGCGGTCTCCGCGGCTGCGAGGGCGCGCTCGCTGGCGCCGGCGGCCTCGGCGGCGGCCCGCTCGGTCTCGTCGGCGTACTCCTGCCACTGGGACCACAGCTGTTCGGCCTGTTCGGCGGTGGCGAGCGTGCGGGACCGGTTCGCGGCCAGGGCGCCCATGGTGGCGGCCTTGTACAGGACGTCGTTGTTCTCGCTGTCGGCCAGGAGGGAGGCCAGGCCGGGGTTGATGCCGCCGTTGCGGTAGAGGTCCCCGGCCATGGCGCCGACCTGTTCGCCGACGGCGTCGCGGTACTCGCTGGCGCGCTCGGCCTGCCGGCGCGCCTCCCGGGCGGTCTCGTTGCGTTCGGCGAGCGTGAGTTCGGCGGCGGTGGACGCCTCCTGCCCCTCGAGGGCCGCGGCCTCGGCGCCGGCCAGCTCGGAGCTGGAGTCCATGATCGCCCGCTCCAGCTCGGCGACGAGGCGCTTCAGCGCGGCCGGGTCCCCCTGGGTGGCCCCGAGTTCGGCGTCGCCGGGCAGCGCGGGCGCGGCGGGCGGGGCGACGCGGAGCGTCGGGAGCTGGGTGGCCGGCGCGGCGGCCGCCGGAACCGAGGCCAGGAGGCCGCTGCCGATCAGGGCGAACGAGCACGTGGCGACGCCGATCAGGTGGCGCTTGGGCATGCGGGAACCTCACTGCGGTGACGAGTGGCATCGTGGCCCGTCCGGCGAAACAGCCCGTCCAAGGTCACGATCTGGGGGTGGAGCCCCGACCGACCCTAGGCCACAACAGTCACACGGGCAACAAAAACAACAGGAGGATCACGATTCGTGGGCGTGTCGTGTCACGGGAGGGCGGCGCGAGGGGGTATCTTGCGCCGGCGCCGGCGCCGGCGTCCGGCGTCCGGCGTCCCGGCTCAGCCCCAGCCGAGCCGGTGGAGCGCGTCGTCGTCGATGCCGAAGTGGTGGGCGATCTCGTGGACCACGGTGATGCCCACCTCCTCCACGAGCTCCTTCTCGGAGTCGCACATCCGCAGCAGCGGCTCCTTGAACACGAGGATCCGGTCCGGCAGGGAGCCGGACTCCCACCCCATGTCGCGCTCGGTGAGGGGGACGCCCTCGTAGAGCCCGAGCAGTTCGGTGTCCGGGTCCTCGTCCGGCAGGGGCTCGTAGCGGTCCTCGATGAAGATCGCGACGTTGTCCATCATGTCCCGCAGCCGCTCCGGGATCTCGTCGAGTGCCTGGGCGACGGCCTCCTCGAACTCGTCGTCCGTCATCTCGATCGCCATGGCCCGAGCCTATCCGCCCCGGGGCGGCGGTTCGCCGGCGCCGACACCCCGCCGTTTGGCCGGGTTGCGCCCGTGCCCTATAGTTGGTGTGGTTCACCGCGCGGGCATGCCCGCACGGCGTCTGGCCCCCATCGTCTAGCGGCCTAGGACACCGCCCTTTCACGGCGGCGGCACGGGTTCGAATCCCGTTGGGGGTACGCAAGACCCCGATTTGGAGATGCCGCGAGGCGTCTGGTAGAGTCTAGGTCTTGTGAGCGGGGGAAGCCCCGGTCAAAGCAAGGCCCTGTAGCGCAGTTGGTTAGCGCGCCGCCCTGTCACGGCGGAGGTCGCGGGTTCAAGTCCCGTCAGGGTCGCTGGGATGTTCCGAGCACTCGGAAGATCGCGGTGATCATCGCTCAGATGATGCCAGGCTCTGTAGCTCAGTTGGTAGAGCGTTCGACTGAAAATCGAAAGGTCACCGGATCGACGCCGGTCGGAGCCACAGCAGAGGGAAAGCCCCCCGGGAAACCGGGGGGCTTTTCGCGTGTCCGGGCGGTGCTCCCGCGGGGGACGCCACACGGCGGGCCCGTGAGTAGTCTGGGTGTGACCAGTACCGCTGCGAAGGGAGGGCCGGCACCGATGGACCAGTCAGAGCAGCCCCGCGACCCGCGCCACGCGCCCCGGGTGCCCCCGGAGCCGCCCGTCCCGCCGACGGCAGGCATGCCCGCCGTGGGGGACCGGCCGGCGGGGCACGGCTCGGTCCGGCTGGCGACCGGGACGACCTCCGTCACCGAGGCGGCCGTGGCGAAGATCGCCGCCGCCGCCGCGCGCGGCGTGGAGGGCGTCCACTCCCTCGGCGTCGGCGGATCCCGGGCCCTGGGGGCGCTGCGCGGCGCCGTGTCGGGCCCCGAGCCGTCGGTCGGCGTCGCCGCCGAGGTCGGCACCACGCAGGCCGCCATCGACATCGTCCTCACCGCCGAGTACGGGCGCCCCCTCCACGCCATCGCCACGGACGTCCGGGAGGCGGTGCACGCCGCCGTCGAGCGCCTGACGGGGCTCGTGGTCATCGAGGTCAACATCGAGATCGGCGACGTCCAGCTTCCCGCCGCGGGGGGCCGCCGCGCCCCGGCCCCGGGGGAGGCCCCATGAGCGCGCACGCCGTCCCCGGGGTCCCGGCCCGCGCCGGGCACACCCGGATCGCCACGGAAGCCCTTGCCGGCATGGCCCGCGCCGTCGCGGGCGACGCCTTCGGCGTCGAGCCGGCCGCGGTCCGCGTCGAGCTCGAGGACGAGTTCGGGGTGCTCTCGCTGGCCCTGGCGCTGCCGCTGCCGCTGGATGACGACGGCGGCGCCACGGTCTGGGACCGGGCCCGCGACCGCAGGGCCGACGTCATGGAGCGGTTCGCCGAGCTGACGGGCGTGCGCGTGGGCCGGGTCGACCTGCGCGTGACGGGGGTGGCCGCCGCCTCCCGCCGGAGGGTGCGGTGAACGCCGCGGAGCGGGAGCGGCTGGCCCGCCGCGAGTCGTCCAGCCCGCGCAGCGGCGCCTCCGTCGTCGCCGCGCTCGCCATCGGGGCGCTGTGCCTGTACCTGATGCTGGAGTCGGCCCTGAAGACGATCGGCGAGGAGCCCTGGATCCGTTCCCCGGAGCAGTGGTGGGCGTGGCTCGCCGGGCTGCCCGGGGCGGCCGACCCGGCGGCCCTGGCGGCCGGGAGCCTGCTCGTGCTCGTCCTCGGCCTGGTCCTGCTGGCCCAGGCGTTCCTCCCCGGCCGCCGTGACCGCAGCGTCGTGCAGGGGGAGCGGACCGTCGTCGTCATCGACCACGCGGTGCTCGGGTCCGCCCTGGCCCGCCGGGCCCGCCTTGCCGCCTCGGTGGGCTCCGAGCAGGTCCACGTCCACGTCACGTCGCGTCGGGTGCTCGTCCAGGTGCGCCCGACCTCCGGGATCCCGGTCGACCCCGGCTCCGTGCGGGCGGCGGTCGAGGACGAGCTGGCCGCCAACCGCATCGAGCCGGCGCCGCGCGTGGACGTGCAGGTCGCCGAGACCGGGGTGGTGGGGCAGTGAACCAGACCCCCCGCGCCCTGAACCGCGTCCTCCTGGCCCTGGTCGGGCTGCTGCTGGCCGCGGCCGGGCTGCACGGGCTCCTCGTCGCCGTGGCCCCCGGCTATGCGGCGGGTTGGCAGGCGGTGGCCGGGAGCGTCGGCCACGGCTGGGCGGAGACCCTGCGGGCCACCACGCTGCCGGGGCAGCGGGAGTCCTGGCTGTGGATCCCGATCGCCGTCGGGCTCGTCGCGCTGCTTCTGTTGCTCGTGTGGTGGGTGGCCGTCCAGGGCAAGGGGCGGACGGGGGTGTTCGCCCGCGACTACGACACGGAGGTCACCCGCGGCGTCGTCGAGGTGGGCGCGGCGGTCCCCGAGCAGGCCGTGCGCACGGCACTGTCCGGGCGCACCGACATCGTCTCCGTCGGGGTCAGCACGTGGGAGCCGGCCCCGCGCACGGACGGGGACGCGGGCCTGCGGATCAAGGTCCACCCGCGGCCGGGCGCGGCCCCGGAGCGCATCGCCGCGGACGTGGAGGCGGTCGTCCGCGGGCTCGACCGGACGCTGGGCCGCTCCGGCGCCGTCGTCGTCCACCTCGCCGGCGGCGCCCGCACCCGCATGTCGCGCTCGGAGCGCGTGGACTGACCTACCCCGCGGCCAGCCAGACGGCCGCGTCGGCGGCCAGCCGGCCGCCCTCGACCGCCTCGTCGTGGCTCGCCGCCACGACCGCGTGTCCCTCCGGCACCTCGACCGGGGCGTCGCCGAGGTTCGCGACGACGAGCAGACCGCCGTTCACGTAGGCGAAGAGCCCGCGCTCCGGGTCGTGCTGGTCGGCCCACCGCAGCCCGCCGCGGCCCAAGGCGCGGGAGGCCCGCTCGGCGAGCAGCCTGCCCACCAGCTCGTACGTGGAGCCGGCGGTGCCGACCTGGCGGTCCGCGGCGTAGGTCGCGTAGGAGTCCGGCTGGGGCAGCCAGGGCTCGCGCGCGCCCGCGGCCGTCGAGAAGCCGAACCCGGGCTCGTCGGCGTCCCACGGCATCGGGACCCGGCAGCCGTCGCGGCCCCGCTCCCGGCCCTGGGTGCGGAAGAAGCTCGGGTCCTGGCGCAGCGAGTCGTCGAGCGTGGTGTGCTCGGGCAGCGACAGCTCGTCGCCCTGGTAGAGGTACGCGGAGCCGGGCAGGCCCAGCATCACCATCAGCCCCGCGCGGCCGCGGGCCCAGCCCAGCCGCTCGTCGGGCTGCTCGTCCGCCGCGGCGATCCCCTTGGGGAACGACGTCGGGTCCGACAGGCCGAACCGGGTCGAGTGGCGGACGGTGTCGTGGTTGGAGAGCACCCACGTCGGCGGGGCGCCGACGGCCGCGGCCTCCTCGAGCGTCTCCCGCACGTTGGCGTCCATCGCGGCCGCGTCCCAGCCGGCCAGCAGGAAGCCGAAGTTGAAGGCCTGCTGCATCTCGTCCTCCCGCACGTAGCGGAACAGGCGCGACATCGGCTCCACCCAGGCCTCGGCCACCAGCATGCGGTCGCCCGGGTACTCGGCCAGCACGCGGTTCCACTCCCGGTAGATGGCGTGGACGCCGTCCTGGTCGAAGAAGGGGGGCTGGTTCTCGCCGGAGGGGGTCATGTTCTTCTCCGGGACGTGCGGAGCGTCGCGGTCCTCCGCGGGCAGGTCCTCGGAGTCCTCCGTCAGCGCGACGCCGGCGTCGTCCCGCCCGCCCGCGGCGGCGCCGTCGGAACTCCCGCCGGCCTCGTTGCCCGCGACCATCGCCACCTTCCGCGACCAGTCCGGCAGGCCCTCGGCCTTGACCATGCCGTGGGCGACGTCCACGCGGAAGCCGTCCACGCCCCGGTCCAGCCAGAAGCGCAGCACGTCCTCCATGTCCGCGCGGACGTCCGGGTTCTCCCAGTTCAGGTCCGGCTGCTTGGTGTCGAACAGGTGCAGGTACCACTGCCCGGGCGCGCCGTCCGGCCCGGTGGTGCGCGTCCAGGCCCGGCCGCCGAAGACGGACTGCCAGTTGTTCGGGGGCTCGGCGCCGTCCGGGCCCCTGCCGTCGCGGAAGATGTAGCGGTCCCGCTCAGGGGACCCGGGCGCGGACGCCAGCGCCGCCTGGAACCACTCGTGCTCGTCGGAGGTGTGGTTCGGGACCAGGTCGACGATGATCCGCAGGCCCAGGCCGTGCGCGCGGGCGAGCATGGAATCGAAGTCCTGCAGCGTCCCGAAGAGCGGGTCGACGTCCCGGTAGTCGGCGACGTCGTACCCGGCGTCCGCCTGCGGGGAACGGTAGAAGGGGGAGAGCCAGACGGCGTCCACGCCGAGGTCGCGCAGGTACTCCAGGCGGGACTCGACGCCGGCCAGGTCGCCCATGCCGTCGCCGTTCGCGTCGGCGAAGGAGCGCGGATACACCTGGTAGATGACGGCGTCGCGCCACCAGGGGGCGGTGGCGGCGCCGCCGAGGTCGCGGGCTGCGGTGGCGGGTGCGGTGGACATGATCCTCCTCGGGGCGGGGGCGGCGGGGGTCGCGGCGGAGGCGCGTCGTTGCGGCCCGGCACCGTCCCAGCCTAGGCGGTGGCCGCCCGGAACGGGAGGGCGCGGGGCGTCAGCTCGCCCGCGCCCGCTGCCGGATCCGCAGCCAGCGGGTGGCCAGGCGCCGGTACGCGGCCGCCGCGCCGAGCATGTCCCCCTCGGCGAGGGACTCGATGCCCATCCGCAGGTCGTGGGGGGAGTCGTCCGGCCACACCAGGTGCGCCATCCGCCCGTAGTCCAGCTCGACGACGGCGTCCGGGTGGAAGATCCGCAGCCACTCGCTCAGGTCGGTCAGCTCGTCCAGCAGATCCAGGCCGGGCGCGTTGACGGCCAGCGACGCGGCCGCGTAGCGCGCCCGCTCGAGCACCTGCACGACCGGGGCGCTGAGGCGGACCGAGGCGACCCGGTCGCCCTCCTCGTCGACCTCGATGTGGTCGTCTTCGCGCACCAGCACGAACCAGCCGAAGGGGATGCCCCAGGTGGCCGTCCGCGTGTGCAGGTGGGCGAGCGCGTCCGCGAACCGCTCGTGGTCCAGGCGTTCGGCGTTGGCGCTGCGCGCCGCGTCGGGCAGGAGCGTGTCCAGCAGCTGGCGGCGCATGCTGCCCTCCAACTGCTCGGAGGCCAGCGTCGCGCGCACCGCCAGCTGGTCCGGGCAGTAGTGCGCGACGGTCCGGCCGTCCGGGCCGGGGTAGTGCAGGACGCGGAAGCGCTCGCCATCCGCGGCGGGGAAGGGGTCCGGCAGGGGGCGCACCACCCGGGCCAGGGACTCGGCGTCGGCCAGCGATTCCAGCTCCGGCCGGCGGGCGGCGGTCTGCCGGGCGATCGCCAACTGGTCCGCGTCGCCGAAGGCGCGCAGCGGCTCGAAGACGCGCAGGTACGACGTCGGGGGCAGGTTCCGCCGCGACGCCTCCCCGGACACGGTCAGTCCAGCTCCACGACGACCGGCGCGTGGTCCGAGGCGCCCTTGCCCTTGCGTTCCTCGCGGTCGATCCAGGCGTGCGAGACGCGCGCGGCCAGCGCGGGCGAGGCGAGCGTGAAGTCGATGCGCATGCCCTCCTTCTTGGGGAAGCGGAGCTGCGTGTAGTCCCAGTAGGTGTACACGCCCGGTCCGGGCGCGTGGGGGCGCACGACGTCGGCGTAGCCGGACTCGAGGAACGCGTTGAACGCGGCCCGCTCCGGCGGGGAGACGTGCGTCATCTCGTTGGCGATGAAGAAGTCGATGTCCCAGACGTCCTCGTCCCGGGGCGCGATGTTCCAGTCGCCCATCAGGGCCACCTGCGCGGTGGGGTCCTGGGCGATCCAGCCGTCGGCGTGGGTGCGGAGCGTGTCCAGCCAGGCCAGCTTGTAGGGCATGTGCTCGTCCTGCAGGGCTCGGCCGTTCGGGACGTAGAGGCTCCAGACGCGCACGCCGCCGCAGGTGGCGCCGATGGCGCGGGCCTCCTGAACCGGGTCCTTGCCGTTCTTGCCGAACGCGGGCTGCCCGGGGAACGTGCGCTCCACGTCGTCCAGGCCGACGCGGGACGCGATGGCCACGCCGTTCCACTGGCTCAGGCCGAAGTGGGCGACCTCGTAGTCGTTCTTCTCGAAGAGGTCCCAGGGGAAGTTCTCGTCCTTGCACTTGGTCTCCTGGATGGCCAGCACGTCCACGTCGGTGCGGCGCAGCCAGTCCTCCACGCGGTCGGCTCGGGCGCGGAGGGAGTTCACGTTCCAGGTGGCGATCTTCACCCGTCCAACCTACCAATCGGGCGGGCCTCTGGAACTTAGTAGGAAGTCCGAGTAACTTCGGGTGTGACACTACTCACGCCGCGGACGCGTTCCGGTCCGCCGGCGGCAGCCCACCCCGAAGGAGCCGCAGCATGGTGCGCACCCTCACCCACTACGTCGGAGGACGCCACGTCGACGGCGCGTCGGGCCGGTTCGGGGACGTCTACGACCCCTGCCGGGGCGAGGTCCAGTCCGCCGTCCCGCTCGCCTCCGCCCAGGAGGTCCGCGAGGCCATCGCGGTGGCGGAGAAGGCGCAGCAGGACTGGGCCACCGTCAACCCGCAGCGCCGCGGCCGGATCCTGCTGCGCTTCGTGGACCTCGTCAACGCGCACCTGGACGAGCTCGCGGAGCTGCTGGCCTCGGAGCACGGCAAGACGTTCGCGGACGCCAAGGGGGACGTCCAGCGCGGCATCGAGGTCGTCGAGTTCGCGGCCGGGGCCCCGCACCTGCTCAAGGGCGAGTTCTCCGACAGTGCCGGCTCGGGGATCGACGTGCACTCGCTGCGCCAGCCGCTCGGCGTCGTCGCGGGCATCACCCCGTTCAACTTCCCGGCCATGATCCCGCTGTGGAAGGCCGGCCCCGCGATCGCCGCCGGCAACGCGTTCATCCTCAAGCCCAGCGAGCGGGACCCGTCCGTGCCCCTGCGGCTGGCCGAGCTGTTCACCGAGGCGGGCCTGCCTGACGGCGTCTTCAACGTCGTCAACGGGGACAAGGAGGCCGTCGACGCGCTCCTGGAGGACCCGCGCATCAAGGCGGTGGGCTTTGTGGGCTCCACCCCGATCGCCCAGTCGATCTACGCGGCGGCGGCGGCCCACGGCAAGCGGGCCCAGTGCTTCGGCGGCGCGAAGAACCACATGGTGGTCATGCCGGACGCCGACCTGGACATGGCGGCGGACGCGCTGATCGGCGCCGGCTACGGGTCCGCTGGCGAGCGCTGCATGGCGATCTCCGTGGCCGTGCCCGTGGGGGAGGAGACGGCCGACGCCCTGGTGGCCCGGTTGCGGGAGCGCATCGGCCGGCTGCGGGTCGGGGCCAGCATGGACCCGGACGCGGACTTCGGGCCGGTCGTCGCGCCGTCGGCCCGGGAGCGCATCGAGGAGTGTATCCAGTCCGGGGTCGACGAGGGGGCGGAGCTCGTCGTCGACGGTCGCGGCCACCGCGTCGAGGGGTACGACGGCGGCTTCTGGGTCGGCCCAACCCTCTTCGACCGGGTTACCCCGGGGATGCGCATCTACCGGGAGGAGATCTTCGGCCCCGTCCTGTCCGTCGTGCGGGCCGCGGACTACGAGGAGGCCCTGCGGCTGCCCAGCCAGAACCCCTACGGCAACGGGGTCGCCATCTTCACCCGCGACGGCGACGCCGCCCGCAACTTCGCCAGCCGCGTCGACGTCGGGATGGTGGGCATCAACGTCCCCATTCCCGTGCCGATCGCCTACTACACGTTCGGCGGCTGGAAGGCCTCCGGCTTCGGGGACCTGAACCAGCACGGCCAGGACGCGTTCCGCTTCTACACGAAGACCAAGACGGTCACCACGCGGTGGCCCTCCGGGATCCGGGAGGGCGCCACGTTCACCATGCCGGAGGGAAGCTGACGGTGGGCGCGGACCCCGGAGTCCGGTTCGAGAGGCGCGGGGCCCTCGGCGTCGCCGTCCTGGACCGCCCGCGCGCCGTGAACGCGCTGACGGAACCCATGGTGGCCGCGCTCTCCGCGCGGCTCGCCGAGTGGGCCGACGACGACGGCGTCCGGCAGGTCCTGCTCCGCGGGGCCGGGGACCGGGGGCTGAGCGCGGGCGGCGACATCGTCGCGATCCACGCGGACCTCGACCCGGGGGACCCGGCTCGGGGCAGCCGCACCCGGCGGTTCTTCCGCGCCGAGTACGCCCTGAATTCGCTGATCGCCGCGTACCCGAAGCCGTACGTGGCGCTCATGGACGGGCTCGTCCTCGGCGGGGGCGTGGGCGTCTCCGCGCACGGCAGCCATCGGGTGGTCACCGAGCGCACCCGCATCGGGATGCCGGAGACGGCCATCGGGTTCCTGCCCGACGTCGGCGGCACGTACCTGCTCTCCCGCGGCCCCGGCCTCGCCGGCACGCACGTGGCGCTGACCGCCGGCCACGCCGGGCCGGGCGACGCCCTGCACCTGGGCCTGGCGGACGCGTTCGTGCCCTCCGGCGACCTCGGCGCCCTGGCCGCGGAGCTCGAGGACCGCGACGCCGAGGACGCGCTCCGGCGCTTCGCCCGCCCGGCCCCGCCGTCGCCCCTCGCCGCGCAGGCCGGGTGGATCGACACCGCCTACGCCGCGCCGGATGCCGAGGGGATCGTCGCCGCCCTGGAGGCGGCCGGGTCCGAGGGCGCGCGGGCCGCGGCCGCGATCCGGTCCAACTCGCCCACGGCCGTGAAGGTCACGCTCGAGGCGCTGCGCCTGGCCGCGGGGGACCCGACGGTCGACGGGTCCCTGGCCCGGGAGTTCCGCGCCGGCTGCCGCTTCCTCGCCGGCACCGACTTCCGCGAGGGAATCCGGGCCATGGTCGTGGACAAGGACCGGGCGCCGCGCTGGTCGCCGGCCCGCCTGGAGGACGTCGACCGCGCCGCCGTCGCCCGGTACTTCGAGCCGCTGGGCCCCGACGGGGAACTCCACCTGCCCGACCACCACCACCAGGAGGCCGCACCATGAGCGATCCGAACAGCCTTCCCGCCGTCGCCTTCCTCGGCCTGGGGCACATGGGCTGCCCCATGGCGGGCAACCTCGTCGCCGCCGGGTACCGCGTGGCCGGCTACGACCCGGTTCCCGCGGCCCGCGAGGCCGCCGCGTCCCGGGGCGTCACGGTCGCCGAATCCGGCACGGACGCCGCCGCCGGCGCCGACGTCGTGATCACCATGTTCCAGTCCGGGCAGCAGGTCCTGGACGCCTACCGCGGCGGCGGGGACGCCCCCGGGCTCCTCGCCGCCGCGCCCCCGGACGCGCTGTTCCTCGACTGCTCCACCATCAACGTCGACGAGGCGCGCCAGGCCGCCGAACTCGCCCTCGCCGCCGGGCACCGCTCCGTCGACGCCCCGGTCTCCGGCGGGGTCGTCGGCGCGGAGGCCGGGACGCTCACGTTCATGGTCGGGGCGCTCGCCGAGGACCTCGAGACCGTCCGCCCGCTGCTGGAGACCATGGGTGGGCGCCTGGTCCACTGCGGGGACCACGGGGCCGGACAGGCCGCCAAGGTCTGCAACAACATGATCCTCGGGGCCAGCATGATCGCGGCGTGCGAGGCGTTCGTGCTCGGCGAGAAGCTCGGGCTGACGCACCAGGCGCTGTTCGACGTGGTCTCCACCGCTTCCGGCCAGTGCTGGTCCGTGACCACCAACTGCCCGGTCCCCGGCCCGGTCCCGGCGAGCCCCGCGAACCGCGACTACCAGCCCGGGTTCGCCGGGGCGCTCATGGCCAAGGACCTCAAGCTCGCGCTCAACGCCCTCGAGTCCGTCGGCGTGGCCGCGGAGGTGGGTCCGCTCGCCGCGAGGATCTACGAGCGGTTCGCGGCGGAGGGCGGAGCGGGACGCGACTTCTCCGGGATCATCACCGACATCAGGGACCGCTCGGAGTAGGCCCCTCCCCGTCCCCCACCGCGAAGTCCCCGGCGCGGCCGCGGAACCGGCCCAGGATCTCCCCGAGCCGCTCCACGTCCTCGTCCGTGAAGCCCGAGTCCCCGAACACGCTCCCGTTCAGGGCGTCCGTGGCGTCCCGGGCGACGGCGCGGCCGGCGTCGGTGAGCGACACCAGCGTGGTCCGGCCGTCCGTCGGGTGCGGGGACCGGCCGACCAGGCCCGCGGACTCGAGCCGGTCCACGGTGTTGGTCACGGACGTGGGGTGCACCTGGAGCAGGCGGCTGGCCTTGCTCATGGCCAGGGACCCGGTGCGGGAGAAGCCGAGCAGGGCCAGTAGTTCGTAGCGGGCGAACGTGAGGCCGAACGGCTTGAGCACGGCCTCGATCCGATGCAGCAGGATCTGCTGGGTCCGCATGATCGCGGTGATCGCGGCCATCGGGGCGGCCACGTCTGCCCACCCGTGGCGTTCCCAATTGGCGCGGGCGTCGGCGATCGGGTCGCGGGGGAGGGGCTGCGGCATGTCGGCGTGGGGTCGGCTCGCGGGCGGGCTCAGGAGCGCAGCGCCGGGAAGTCGGTGTCGGCGTACTCGGTGCCCTGGCCCGCGGGCGCGCCGGGTCCCGGCGCGGCGCCGTCCGCTCCGCCGTGCCGGGCCTCCTCGGCCCGGCGCAGCTCGACGCGCCGGATCTTGCCGGAGATCGTCTTCGGCAGCTCCGCGAACTCGAGGCGGCGGATGCGCTTGAACGGGGGCAGGTGCTCGCGGCAGTGCCGCAGGATGTCCTCCGCCGTGCCCGGGCCCGCCTCGTGGCCGGCGGCCAGCACGACGAACGCCTTGGGCACGCTCAGCCGCAGCGGGTCCGGGGAGGGGACGACGGCGGCCTCGGCCACGGCCGGGTGCTCGATCAGCACGCTCTCCAGCTCGAAGGGGCTCAGCCGGTAGTCGCTGGACTTGAAGACGTCGTCGCCGCGCCCGACGTAGGTGATGACGCCCTGGGCGTCCCGCTCGGCGATGTCGCCCGTGTGGTAGTAGCCGTCCCGGAACGCCTCCGCGGTCTTCTCCGGGTCCCCGTAGTAGGACTTCATGAGCCCCACCGGCCGGGGGTCCAGCCGCAGGCACAGCTCCCCGGCGTCCGCCTCCCGGCCCGTCGCCGGGTCCAGCAGCACGACGTCGTAGCCGGGCAGCGGCCGGCCCATGGCGCCGATCTTCACGCGCTGGCCGGGCGTGTTGGCGACCTGGACGGTCGTCTCCGTCTGGCCGAACCCGTCCCGGACCACGGCGCCCCACGCGCGCTCGACCTGACCGATGACCTCCGCGTTGAGCGGCTCGCCCGCCGAGACGACCTTGCGGGGCGGGGTCTTCAGCTGGGACAGGTCGGCCTGGATGAGCAGGCGCCACACGGTCGGCGGGGCGCAGAAGCTGGTCACCCCGGCCTCCTCCATGCGCCGCATCAGCGAGGCCGCGTCGAAGCGCGCGTAGTTGTAGATGTAGACCGTGGCCTCCGCGATCCACGGCGTGAAGATGTTGGACCACGCGTGCTTGGCCCAGCCGGGCGAGGCGACGTTGAGGTGCACGTCGCCCGGCTCCAGCCCGATCCAGTACATCGTGGACAGGTGGCCCACGGGATAGGACGTGTGGGTGTGCTCGACGAGCTTGGCCCGGGACGTGGTGCCCGACGTGAAGTAGAGCAGCATCGTCTCGTCGGCGCCGGTCGGGGCGTCCGGCGCGAACTCCTCCGGCTCCCGCGCGAAGTCGGCGAAGTCCAGCGGGGCGGGCCCGGCGGCCGCGGCGCCGCCGTCGTCCCCGCCGCTGTCCCCGGCGTCGTCCCCGCCCACGCGGATGAGGCGGTAGTCCCCCGGCACGTCGGCGAACTTGGCCAGGTCGGCCGGGGCGGCCGCCGCCCAGGCGGCGCCGCCGCGCTCCACCCGGTCGCGCAGGTCGGCGGGGCCCATCTGGGTGGTCGTGGGGATCATGACGACGCCGAGCTTGATCCCGGCCAGCATCAGCTCCCACAGCTCGACCTGGTTGCCGAGCATCACGATCATCCGCTCGCCGCGGCGCACCCCCTGGGCCCGCAGCCAGTTCGCGGCCTGGGAGGAGCGGCGCGACAGCTCGGCCCACGTCCGGCGCGTCGTCGACCCGTCCGTCTCGACGATGACGAGCGCCGGCGTCTCCGCCCGCTCCGGATCCGCCGCGACGGCGTCGAACCAGTCCAGCCCGAAGTTGAACCGCTCGAAGCGGGGCCAGCGGAACTCCGCGCGGGCCGCCTGGTAGTCCGTGCGCAGCTCGAGCAACCGGTCGCGTGCCGCCCGGAACTCCTCAGTCGCCGTCATGTCCGTCCTCTCCGCCGAAAATTCCCGCCTCTGGTGATCCACGTCACGAGGAAATATAGTAGGACTTCCTAGCATTTCCAAGGCCCCACCCGGGCCGCCGACCACCGCCAAGGAGGCCCCGTGCGATCCACGGACCTGGACACCGGACCCGAGACCCCCGCCGCGGCGCTGCGCGGCCTGCCCGACGCCGACCTGATGGGCCTCGCCGGCCAGCTGCCCCCGGACGAGCGGGAGCGCCTCGCCGGCCTCCGCGCCTACCTGCGGGACCGGGTGCGGCCGGAGAGCATCGGGTACTGGAACCGGGAGGAGTTCGCGTGGGACCTCGTCGCCGGGCTCGGCCGGCTGGGGCTCGGCGCCCTGCAGACCGACGGGTCCAGCCACCTGTTCAAGGGGCTCGCCTACTGCGAGACGGCCCGGACGGACGTGTCGCTCTCCGCCGTCGTCGGCATCCACAACGAGCTCGTCGTGGGCATGCTCGACCGGCTCGGCTCGGAGGAGCAGCGCCGGCGCTGGCTGCCCGGGCTGCTCTCGCTGCGCACCCTGGGCGCGTTCGCGCTGACGGAGCCCGAGCACGGCTCCGACATCGCCGGCGGCGTCGCCACCACGGCGGAGCGCGACGGCGGCGAATGGGTGATCACCGGGGCGAAGCGCTGGATCGGCGCCGGCACCATCGCCGACTTCGCCCTGGTCTGGGCGCGGGACACGGCCGACGGGCAGGTCAAGGCGTTCCTCGTCGAGACGGACCGGCCCGGGTTCTCGGCCTCGAAGATCGAGCACAAGCTGGGGCTGCGGATCATGCAGAACGCGGACCTGGTCCTGGACTCCGTGCGCGTCCCCGCCGCCAACCTGCTCCCCGGGGCCACGGACTTCTCCCGGGCGAACGAGCTGCTGCGCGACTCCCGCGCCTGGGTGGGCTGGCAGGGCGCCGGCATCCAGCTGGGGGCGCTGGACGTCGCCCGCGAGTACGCGGCCTCCCGGCTGCAGTTCGGGCGGCCGATCGCGGGCTTCCAGCTGGTCCAGGAGGGCCTGGCCGAGATGGCCGGCAACGCCACGGCGGCGCTGGCCATGATGGCCCAGATCGCGCGGCTGCAGGAGGAGGGCGGGCTGGCGATGCACCACGCGGCGCTGGTCAAGGCCACGACGACGCGGCTGGCCCGGGAGACCGTCGCCCGCGGCCGCGCGCTGCTGGGGGGCAACGGGATCGCGGGCGAGTACGGGATGGCCAAGCTGTTCGGCGACGCCGAGGTGATCTACACGTACGAGGGGACGTACGAGATCAACTCGCTGATCGTCGGCCGGGCGCTGACCGGCGAGTCCGCCTTCACCTGAGGCCTAGGCGCGCCACCAGCCGTCCAGGATCGTGACGGGGGTGGTGCGCTTGTGCCGGGTGGCCAGGTACTTGGCCTCGATGCGCTCGGCCACGGCGTCCGGGACCTCGCGCCCCTCGAGGTAGTCGTCGATGTCGTCGTAGGAGAGCCCGAGCTCGTCCTCGTCGGTGCGGCCCGGGTTCTCGTCGAGCAGGTCCGCGGTCGGGGCCTTGGCCCAGAGCCGCTCGGGGGCGCCCAGGTGCCGCAGCAGCTGCCGGTTCTGGCGCTTGTTCAGGCCGAACAGGGGCAGGATGTCGGCCCCGCCGTCGCCGTACTTCGTGAAGAAACCCGTCGTGGACTCCGCGCCGTGGTCCGTGCCGATCACGAGCAGGCCGCGCTCGCCGGCCAGCGCGTACTGGGCCACCATGCGCACTCGGGCCTTGATGTTGCCCTTGTTGAAGTCCGCGATCGCGCGCCCGGTGGTCGCCTCGAACTCCGCCGCGAACGCGTCGGTCGCCGGTTTGATGTCGAACGTCCACTCCGTCTTGGCGCCGACGAAGTCCATCGCGGCGGCGGCGTCGTCCTCGTCGTGCTGCACGCCGTGGGGGAGCCGCACGGCGACGAAGTCGGCCGCCGTGCCGTCGGCGGCGAGCCCCTCCACGGCCAATTGGGCCAGCCTCCCGGCCAGGGTCGAGTCGAGCCCGCCGGAGATGCCCAGGACGAAGCCGGCCGCCCGCGCGGCGCGCAGGTAGTCCTGCAGGAAGCCGACGCGGCGGCGGGCCTCCTCCGCGGGGTCGATCTCGGGCTTGACGCCCATCTCCTCGATGATCCTGGCCTGGAGTTCGCGCATGCGGACCAGACTAGCGAACGGCGGCCCTGGTGCCGCCCCCTGCGGGAAGCGGCGCGGCCGCCGGCGACGCGCCGCCGTCCCGGCCGCACACGGCGGCGGGCCCCGCGGAGGCGACAACCTCCGCGGGGCCCGCCCCCGGTTCCCCGCCTACTCGGGGGCGAGGTCCAGCAGGCCGAGCGCGTCGGGCAGCCACAGGGACAGCTGCGGGACGAAGGCGACGATGAAGAGCATGGCCGCCAGCGCGATGAAGAACGGCACGAGCGAGCGGATGACCGGCTCCACGCGCAGGTTCGCGATCTTCGAGCCGACGAACAGCACGTTGCCCACCGGCGGGGTGATGGTGCCCAGGCACAGGTTGAACGTGACCATGATGCCGAAGTGGATCGGGTCCACGCCGAACTCCGTGACGATCGGCAGGAAGATCGGCGTGAAGATCAGGATGGCCGGGGTCGGGTCCATGAACGTGCCCACGATCAGCAGGATCGCCATGATCAGGATCAGGATGACCGCGGGGTTGTCCGTCAGGCCCAGCAGCGCGTCGGACACGGCGCCCGGGATGCCGGAGAACGCCATCACCCAGGACATGATCGTGGAGACGCCGACCAGAAGCATGACGATCGCCGTGGTGCGGGTCGCGTCCAGGATGATCGTTGGCAGGTCGCGCACCCGGATCGTGCGGTACGCGAAGCCCAGGACCAGGCAGTAGACGACCGCGATCGCCGCGGACTCCGTCGGCGTGAAGACGCCGGCGAGGATACCGCCGATGACGATGACGATCATGAGGATCGACGGGACGGCCCGCCACAGCGTGAGCAGGGCCAGCCCCAGGGGCACCCGGCCGGAGCCGCGCAGCTCGGGGCGCTTGCGGACGGAGAACCAGACGACGGCCATGCAGGCCAGGGCCCACAGGAGGCCCGGGATGTAGCCGGCGACGAACAGCGTGGCGATCGACGTCGAGGACACCAGCGAGTACACGATCAGCGTGTTGCTCGGCGGGATCAGCATGCCCGAGGGGGCCGAGGCGACGTTGACGGCGGCCGCGAAGTTGCGGTCATAGCCCTCCTGGCGCTGGCGCGGGCCGATCGTGCCGCCGACGGCCGCGGCCGAGGCCACGGCGGCCCCGGAGACGGAGCCGAAGAGCGCGTTGGCGACGACGTTGGTCTGCGCGAGCGAGCCCGGCATGCGCCCGACGACGACCTTGGAGGCGTCGATGAGCCGTCCCGCGATGCCGCCGTTGTTCATCAGCACGCCGGCCAGGATGAAGAACGGGATGGCCAGCAGCGTGAACGAGTTGATGCCCGTGAAGAGGCGCTGGGCGGCGACGAACGTCGCCTTCTCCAGGCCGATGACGGCGGCGACGGCGGCGAACGCCGAGAAGCCGACGGCGACGGCGATGGGCACGCGGAACAGCAGCAGGGCGGCGATTCCGACGACCAGGACGATTCCTGCGACGATGGCGGCATCCACGGCTACACCGCCTCCGCGATCTCGTGCCCGTCGTCGGGCAGGCCGCGCCCGCGGGCCGCCTCGGCGAGGTGGAACAGCGCGAAGAACGCCGTCAGCGCGCCGGAGACCGGCAGCGCCAGGTACATGGTGCCGATGTTCAGCGGCAGGCCGGAGACCTTCTGCGTCCACGTCAGGTCGACGCCGCGGACCCCGCCCCAGAGGAGGACGAAGACGGCGAACAGCAGGATCACCGCGTTCACCGCGATCTCCATGCCGCGCGTGCGGTCCAGCTTGAGCAGCCGCGTGAGGAAGTCGACGGCGATGTGGTCCTTGGTGCTGAACACCCACGCCGCGCCGAACAGGGACAGCCACACGAACGTGTACTGGGCGATGGACGTCGTCCACGTGGCGGGGGCGTTGAGGACCTGGCGGGAGAAGACCTGCCAGACCACGATCAGCACCAGCAGGGCGAACAGGACGACGCAGACGGTCCGCAGCGCGGCGGACAGCCCCTTGGCGAGCGCGCTCATGCGGCGGCCTCCCGGATCTTCTCGTAGAGCTCCCGGTCCTCGTCGGAGCGCAGGAAGCGCTCCACCACCGGGGCCAGGGCCCGCTTGAACGCGGCCTGGTCGACGTCGTTGAACTCCGAGCCGCTGGCCTCCGCCTGGGCGATGGCCTTCTCGGTCTCTTCCTTCCACATGTCGGTGTGGTACTCGACGGTGGCCTCCCACTCGCGCTCGAACACGGCGCGGTCGGCCGGGGACATGTCCCGTAGCAGCTCGGAGTTCACGAGCATGTAGTCCAGGCCGACGAGGTGGCGCGTGCGGGCGACGTGCTTGGCGACCTCGTTGTGCTTCTGCGTCACGTAGGAGACCTCGTTGTTCTCCGCGCCGTCCAGGACGCCGGACTGCAGGGCCGTGTAGACCTCGCCGAAGGACATCGGCGTGGCGGAGCCGCCCATGGCGTTGACCATGGCGATCGCGACGTCGGACTCCTGGACGCGGATCTTCATCCCCGCCAGGTCGCGCGGCGTTTCGATGGGCCCGCGCGTCGTGTACAGGTTGCGGTCGCCCTGGGTGAGCCCGCCAAGCACCGTCAGGTTGTTGCTCGCCTCGAGGGAGGAGAACAGGCCGCCGACGATGGACGGGTCGTGGAGGACCCGCATCTGGTGGTCGACATCGTCGAACACCGTGGGCAGGTTCAGGACGCCGAAGTCGGGGTTCAGGTTCTCCAGCTGCGTGCCGGAGGCGACGGCCATGTCGACGGACCCGTCGCTGACGAGCTGGATGACCTCCTGCTGGGCCCCGAGCGTCTCGTTCGGGTAGACCTTGATGTCCCAGCGGCCGTCCGTGGCGGCCCTGAGCCGCTCGCCGAAGTCGACCAGCGCGATGTAGGAGGGGTGCGTCTCGGTCTGGTTCAGCGAGAGGACGAGCGTCTTGCCCTCCTCCGCGGAGCCGGACACCCCGGAGGAGCAGCCCGTGAGGGCCAGCGCGGCGGCCGCCGCGGCGGCCAGGGCGCGAAGGATGCGGTGTTTCATGGTTCACTTTCCGGCCGGGTCCGGTGGGGTTCCGGCGTGGCGCGAGCGCCCCGGCGACGATGGCGGTTGCCATGGATCATGGTGCAGGCCACACGCGGGCCGCCACTAGTTGCCAAGAGTTGCCCCGGTGCGCCCCGGAGTGGAGCATGGGCGCATGCACCAGCCCGCGCCCGAGCCCGCCGCCACGATCTACGACGTCGCGCGGGCCGCCGGGGTGTCCGCCTCGACCGTCTCCCGGGCGTTCGCCCGCCCGGGCCGGGTCCGCTTCGAGACCGCGGAGCGCATCCGCGCCGTCGCGGCCGAGCTCGGCTACCGGTCCGTGGCCATGCGCCGCTCCCTGGCGGAGGGCGGCCGCCGACGGGGCACCATCGCGCTGGTCATCGCGGACATCGCCAACCCGTTCTACATGGAGATCATCCGCGGGGCGGAGGAGGAGGCGGCCCGCAACAACTACACGATGCTCCTGGCCAACACGCGCGAGTCGGGGGAGGCGGAGCGCTCGGCCCTCGAGCGGTCGCTGGACATGGTCGACGGCGTCGTGCTCACCAGCTCGCGCATGGCCGACGCCGCCATCCGCTCCGTGGCCAAGCAGAAGCCCACCGTCGTCGTGAACCGCTCCGTCGCCGGGGTCTCCTCTGTCGTCACCGACAACCCGCGCGGGATGCGCCGCGCCGCCGAGCACCTCGCCGGGCTCGGCCACCGCTCGCTGGCCTACCTGGCCGGCCCCGAGGCCTCGTGGGCGCACGGCGTGCGCTGGCGGTCCCTCAAGGAGGCGGCGCAGGACCTCGGGCTGCGGGTCGCCCTCGTCTCCCCCGCCGCGCCCACCGTCGCCGGGGGCGCCGCCGTGGCCGCCGAGGTGGCCGGCACCGGGGCGACGGCCGCCGTCGCCTACAACGACCAGCTCGCCATCGGGCTCATGCGCAGCGCCGCCTCCGCGGGCCTGACGGTGCCCGGGACGCTGAGCGTCGTCGGGTTCGACAACTCCAGCGCCGCCGAGCTGGTGACCCCGGGGCTGACGAGCGTCGCCGCTCCGCTGTACGCCCTGGGCGCGACCGGCGTGCGCAACGTCCTGGCGATCGCGGGCGGCGCCACGACCAACCAGGAGCGGGCCACGCTGCTCCCCACGCGCCTCGTCGTGCGCGGGTCCACCGCCCCGGCGCCGGCGTCGGAGTAATGGCAACTTCCGGCAACTAGTTGCCCCGCGGGGGCCCCCGACCCACGATGGAGGGCATGCCCACCGACATCTCGAACCACCCCGACCGGCTGCTGCCGGCGGACCCGGGGGTGCGCGAGATCGCGCGCCGCCTGCACGCCGATGTGCGGGACCTGCCCATCATCTCGCCGCACGGGCACGTGGACGCCGCCATGCTCGCCGACGACACGGCGTTCCCCGACCCCACCGCCCTGCTGATCAGCCCGGACCACTACGTCACCCGGCTGCTGCACGCCAACGGGGTTCCCCTCGGGGCCCTGCGCGTCGGCGGGAGCGACGACGCGTCCCCCCGCGAGGCCTGGCGCACGTTCTGCTCGCACTGGACCGACTTCGACGGCACCGCCTCCGGCTACTGGCTGCGCCAGGAGTTCACCGAGGTGTTCGGGCTGGACGACGCCGACATCAGCGAGGCCACCGCGGACGCCGTCTACGACGCCATCGCCGCCCGCATCGCGGAGCCGTCCTTCCGGCCGCGCGCCCTGTTCGACGCGTTCGGGATCGAGGTCCTCGCCACCACCGACGACCCGCTCGACGACCTGGCCGCGCACCGCCGCCTCGCCGACGACCCGGGCTTCACGGGCCGGGTCCTGCCCACGTTCCGGCCGGACGCGTACCTGAAGTTCGGGCCCGCGTTCGCGGCCAAGGCCGACGCGCTCGTCCAGACCGCCGGCGGCGGCCAGGCCGGCTACGACGGCTACCTGGCCGCCCTCGCCGAGCGCCGCCGCTACTTCGCCGAGCACGGCGCGGTCTCCTCCGACCACGGCGCCCACACGCCCGCCACGCTGCGGATGGGCCGGGACGAGGCCGCCGCGCTCTTCGCGAAGGGGATCGCCGGCACGGCCACCGCCGCCGAGGCGCACGCGTTCGAGGCGCACATGATGTACCAGATGGCGCGGATGGCCACCGAGGACGGCCTGGTCATGACCATCCACCCCGGCGTGCACCGCAACACCCACCGCCCGACGCTCGAGCGCTTCGGCCCGGACACCGGCCACGACATCCCGTTCGCCGTCGACTACTCCACCGGGCTGCGCCCCGTCCTGGAGGACCTCGGCGCCGCCGAGGGGTTCCACCTCATCCCGTTCACGATCGACGAGACGGTGTTCTCCCGCGAGATCGCGCCCCTGGCCGGGTTCTACCCGTCCGTGTTCGTCGGCGCCCCGTGGTGGTTCCTCGACGCGCCGGACGCCATGCTGCGCTTCCGGGCCGCCGTGACCGAGACGGCCGGCTTCACCCGGTCCTCCGGCTTCATCGACGACACCCGCGCGTTCTGCTCCATCCCGGCCCGCCACGACGCCTCCCGCCGCGTGGAGGCCGCGTTCCTGGCCCGGCTCGTTGCCGAGCACCGGATCACCGAAGACCGCGCCCACGAGATCATCGTCGACCTCGTCGACGCCTCCCCGCGCCGGGCGTTCAAGCTGTGAGCGCGCCGCGGACCCTCGACCGCGCCTCCTTCGACGCGGGCACCCCCGCCGAGCCGCGGATCGTGCACATCGGACTCGGGGCCTTCCACCGCGCCCACCAGGCCTGGTACACCGCCCGGGCCGACCGCGCCGGCGAATGGGGCATCGCCGCGTTCACCGGCCGCAGCGCCGCGGCGGCCGAGCAGCTCGCCGCCCAGGACGGCCTCTACACGCTGGTCACCCGCGGACCGGAGGAGGACTCCTTCGACGTGCTCGCGCCCATCGTCGCCGCCCACGACGGCGGCGACCTGGCCGCGCTGCGCGACCTGCTCGAACTGCCGTCGACGGCGGTGGTCACGCTGACCATCACCGAGGCCGGCTACCGCACCGTGGCCGGTGAGGCGGGCCCGCGGCTCGACGCGGACGACCCCGTGGTCGCCGCGGAGGCCGGTGTCCTGCGCGCCCACTACCTCGACGGGGCGTTCGACCTCGGCCCCGGCGGCCTCGACGGCAGCCGCGTCCGCACGGCCGCCGGCCGGCTCGTCGTCGGCCTGGCCGCCCGCCGCGCGGCGGACGGCTGGCCGCTGGCCGTGGTCTCCTGCGACAACCTCCCGGGCAACGGCGCCGCCGCCCGTGCCGCGATCGAGGGCACGGCCCGCCTCGTCGATCCGGCGCTCGCGGACTGGATCGGCTCCGCGGTGTCCTTCGTCGACTCGTCGATCGACCGCATCACCCCCCGCACCACCGACGCGGACCGGCAGGCCGTCGCGGACGCCACGGGGTACGCCGACGCCGCACCGGTCGTGACCGAGCCGTTCGCCTCGTGGGTCCTCAGCGGGGACTTCCCCGCCGGCCGCCCCGCGTGGGAGGACGCCGGCGCCGTGTTCGTCGACGACCTCGAGCCCTTCGAGCGGCGCAAGCTCTGGCTGCTCAACGGCGCCCACTCGCTCATGGCGTACGCCGGACAGCTGCGGGGCCACGCCACCGTGGCCGACGCGCTTGCCGACGACGCGGTCTCCGGCTGGGTCGAGTCCTTCTGGGACGCGGCCGCCCGGCACCTCACCGCCGAGGGGCTCGACGTTCCCGCCTACCGGGGGGCCCTGCGCGCGCGCTTCGCCAACGGCCGGATCGCCCACCACCTCGCCCAGATCGCCATGGACGGCTCCGTCAAGCTCGCCGCCCGCGCCGTCCCGGTCTACCGGGCCGAGCGGCAGTCCGGGCGCGACGGCGCCGCGGCCCTCGTGCCGTTGGCCGCGTGGGCCGACCAGCTCGCCGGCCAGGCCGCGGCCGGACGCGAGATCGCCGACCCCGCCGCGGACCGCCTGTCCGCGGCCCTCGCGGCGGACGGGCGGGACCAGACCGCGGCCCTGCTCGCCGTCGTCGACGCGGCCCTGGCCGACGACGGCGCCGCCGTCGACGCGGTCCACGCCCTGCGCGGCGGGTTCGCGCCCTAGCGCCGCCGTCGTCCCCCTCCACCCACCCCGGCCGCCCGCCCCGCCCGCGGCCCGCCCCCCGAAAGGACCGATCAGTGAAGATCACCCAGGCCGAGGTCTACGTGACCAGCCCCTCCCGCAACTTCGTCACGCTGCGCGTGGTGACGGACGAGGGGGTCGTCGGCATCGGCGACGCGACCCTCAACGGGCGCGAGCTGGCCGTCGCCGCGTACCTCAAGGAGCACGTGGCCCAGCTGCTCATCGGCAAGGACCCGCACCGCATCGAGGACACGTGGCAGTTCCTCTACCGCTCCTCCTACTGGCGCCGCGGCCCGGTGACCATGGCCGCGATCGCCGCGGTCGACATGGCCCTGTGGGACATCAAGGGCAAGATCGCGAACCTGCCCGTCTACCAGCTGCTCGGCGGCGCGTCCCGCCGTGGCCTCCGCGCCTACGGCCACGCCTCCGGCACCGACATCCCGCAGCTGTTCGACTCGATCCGCGAGCACCTCGAGCTCGGCTACAAGTCCATCCGCGTCCAGACCGCCATCCCGGGCATCAAGGCCGTCTACGGCGTGGCCGCGCAGGCCCAGTCCTCGGGCGAGCGCTACGACTACGAGCCGGCCGGGCGCGGCGCGTTCCCGCAGGAGGAGGACTGGGACACCCGCGCGTACCTGCGCCACCTGCCCACCGTGTTCGAGGCGGTCCGCAACGAGTTCGGCCCCGAGATCCCGCTGCTGCACGACGGCCACCACCGCATGACGCCCATCCAGGCCGCGAAGCTCGGCAAGGCGCTCGAGCCCTACGACCTCTTCTGGCTGGAGGACTGCACGCCGGCCGAGAACCAGGAGGCGCTGCGCCTGGTCCGCCAGCACACCACCACGCCGCTGGCCATCGGCGAGGTCTTCAACACCGTGTACGACTACCAGGCGATCATCAAGGAACAGCTGATCGACTACGTGCGCGCCGCCTCCACCCACTTCGGCGGCATCTCCCCGCTGAAGAAGATGATGGACTTCGCGGCCCAGTACCAGATCAAGTCCGGCTTCCACGGCCCGACCGACATCTCCCCGATCGGCTTCGCCGCCCAGCTGCACGTCGGCCTGGCCATCCACAACTACGGGATCCAGGAGTACATGCAGCACTCGGTGGCCACGAACGAGGTGTTCGAGCAGTCCATGACCTTCACGGACGGCTACCTGCACCCGGGCGAGAAGCCGGGCATCGGCGTCGAATTCAACGTCGAGGCGGCGGACAAGTACCCGTACCAGCAGGCCTACCTGCCGTACAACCGGCTGGTCGACGGAACGGTCCACGACTGGTGAGCACGGCTCCGGACGCGCCCCGGGGGCGCCGCGTCGTCGTCATGGGGGTGGCCGGCGGAGGCAAGTCCACGGTTGGCGGCCTGCTCGCCGAGCGCCTCGGCGGCACGTACGTCGAGGGCGACGAACTGCACCCGCGGGCCAACATCGACAAGATGGCCGCGGGGGTTCCGCTCGACGACGCCGACCGCGCGCCGTGGCTGCGCCTGGTCGGGGAGCGGCTCGCCGCCGCCGCCGAGCGGGGCGAGACCGTGGCGCTCGGGTGCAGCGCCCTGAAGCGCAGCTACCGGGACCTGATCCGGGCCGCCGCGCCGGACACCCTGTTCGTGCACCTGCACGGGTCCCGGGCGCTGCTGGCCGAGCGTATGACGGACCGCCCCGGCCACTTCATGCCGGCGGCCTTGCTCGACTCGCAGTTGGAGACGCTTGAGCCGCTGGGCGACGACGAGGCCGGGGCCGTGTTCGACATCGCCGAAGCCCCGGAGGACATCGCCGCCGCTGCCGCGGAGTGGGTCCGCGCCCAGTAGCGCCGGCCGGGGACGCGTGCCGTCCCCGGCCCCCGTTGGCCGGTGTGTCCCCGAACACGCCGCCGGATGTCACCGGTCGTTCCGCCGCCGTCTGCTTTGATGGGCCACACTGGCGGCGGAACCGAAGCCCCGCACCAGCGGGGCCTGCGCCGAGGCAGGACGGACAACGATGGCGATGGACTCGATCCGGCCGGAGCACCCGGCACCGACGCACTTCCTGCTGCACGTCAGCGACACGCACCTGGTGGGGGAGGGCCGCCGCCTGTGCGGGGCCGTCGACGCCGAGGAGCGCCTCCGCCTGGTCATGGCCGAGGTCGAGAACTCCGGGGCCCGGCCCGAGGCGCTCGTGTTCACCGGTGACCTGGCCGACCGGGGCGAGCCCGACGCCTACCGGCGGCTCCGGGCGATCGTCGAACCCGCCGCCGAGCGCCTCGGGGCCGTGCCGATCTGGGTCATGGGCAACCACGACGACCGCGCCCACCTGCGCGCCCACCTCGCCGGGACCGCCCCGGACACCGCCCCGCTGGACGAGGTCCACTGGCTCGGCGGGCTGCGCATCGTCGCGCTGGACACGACCGTCCCCGGCGCGCACCACGGCGCGCTAGCCGACGCCCAGTTGGACTGGCTGCGCTCCGTGCTGGAGGTCCCCGCCCCGGAGGGCACGCTCCTGGCCCTGCACCACCCTCCCGTGCCGAGCGTCCAGCCGCTGGCCGCGCTGGTCGAGCTGCGCGGCCAGGCCCGGCTCGCCGAGGCCCTGTCCGGCACGGACGTGCGCGCCATCCTCGGCGGGCACCTGCACTACTCGACGCACGCCCAGTTCGCGGGGGTCCCCGTCTCCGTCGCCTCGGCCACCTGCTACACGCAGGACCTGGCCGGCGACGTCGACCCCGCCACCGGGATCCGCGGCACCCGCGGCCGCGACGCCGCCCAGTCCTACAACCTGGTCCACGTCTACGCCCAAACCGTGGTGCACTCCGTCGTCCCGGCCGGCGGCGGGGCCACCGTGGGCGAGGAGGTCCCGCCGGCGGAGGTGGCGCGGCGCCTGGCGGCGCGCGGGATCGGCGCGCCCCGCCGGTCCCTGCAGAACGTGTAGGGGGCTACGGCGCCGCCCGCCCGCGCCCGCGCATGACCGTGCGGGCGGCGCATGACGTTGCAACCCCATGCGGTGCACGCAGGCCCATGCGCAGCTCCACGGACCGGGCTGGTGGGGCGCCTGGGCCGGGCAGGTGGGGCACACGACCCCGCGCGGCTACGGCTGCGGCTTCTCCCAGGGCGCCGGGATCGGGAAGTACTGGTCCAGGAAGGACACGACGGCCTCCTGCCGCTCCTTGGCCGAGACCTCGGGGAACGAGCCGTCGTTGAGGCAGAAGAAGTCCTGGTTGCGCTTCTCGAGCAGCTTCTCGAGCTTCCGCAGGCCGGCGCGCATGGTGGTGTCCACGTACTTGACCTTCGCGGTCTCCTGCGTGACCGCCCGGCCCGTGAGGAGCGCGTAGTAGTGGTAGAGCGAGTTCGTCACGGAGATGTTGTCCTTGGCCCGGAACCGGCTGGCCGCCGTCGAGGAGAACTCGTCCGCGAAGACCTCCTCCATCTCCAGCAGCACGCTCCGGCGCAGCGGGGCCGCCGTGTGCTCGAGGTGCCGGGTGGTGATGCGGCCGAACCGGTTGTGCAGCAGTCGCCGGTTGACGCGGGCGGCGTTCTCGAACCCGGAACGGTCCAGGTGGTTGTCGCCCAGCCCGATCCGCGTGGACGCCTCGATGAACTTCGTGACGCCGCCGGGGGAGAAGAACATGTCCGGGCCGACCGTCCGGCCGAAGAACATGTCGTCGTTGGAGTACAGGAAGTACTCGCTCAGCCCGTCGATGTGCTGCAACTGGGACTCGATGGCCTGCGAGTTGAACGTGGGCAGGACGGAGGGGTCCCTGAAGTGGTCCGCCGCGCGCACGATCGTGATGTCCGGGTGCTCGGCGTCAAGCCACTGCGGGACCGGGGAGTCCGTGCAGATGAACACGTGCCGGATCCACGGGGCGAACATGTGCAGCGAGCGCAGCGCGTACTTCAGCTCGTTGATCTGCCGGTAGCGGGCCTCGGCGTCGTCCCCCTCGCCCACCACCGCGTCCTCCATGAACGAGGCCCGGTAGCGCTGGAAGTCCGGGTCGTTGCCGTCCACCCAGGAGAAGACGATGTCGATGGGGAAGTCGATGTCCGTGGCGTGGTCCGCGAACATGTTCTCGATCGTGGGCCACTCCAGCCCGAAGCGCTTGACCGTGCCGCGCACGGCCTCGGCCGCGGGCAGCGTGGTGCGCGTCAGCGAATTCTCGATCGGCAGGTGGAGCATCCCGTCGTTCGTCCACCGCCACAGCTCGATCTGCACGCCCGTGTTCTGGCCGTAGTGCAGCCCGCCGGCCGGTTCGACGCGCGGGCGGTACAGCCGGAACATGCGGGACTTGCCGCTGGAGGAGAGCCGGCCGTCGGCCACGAGCAGGGCCTTGCCCTTGCGCGTGTCGACGCCGAGCGAATAGAACGGCTCGTCCCGGCACGCCGCCACGAGCGCGTGGCGCAGGTCCTTCCGGCGGCGCCAGTCGACGGCGACGACGGGGCGCGCGTCGTTGCCGCGCACCAACAGGTAGTCGATGTCCGCGTCCTCGAGGACGCGGCGGACGAACAGCAGGTCCTCGACCATCGCCTGGTGCGGCGTCAGCGAGTCGTTGACGAGCGCGTAGTGCCGTCCGTGCCGGACGATGTCCCGCCGGTCCAGGAAGCGGGCGACCGCCTCGGGCGAGGTGACCTCCGGGCCGCGCGCCGGGACCGCGTCCGGCTCGCGGGTGCCGTGGTAGACCTCGCCCGGGGTGACGTCGGTGATGGGGACCGGGACGGGGGCTTCGCTCACGCGCCGCCCTCCTGCGGGTCGGTCCAGCCCAGGTTGCTGGCCATCCGCCGCAGGGTCGCGACCGTCGTGGCGTAGTCGTCCTCGGAGACCCCGGCCGAGGACTCCTCCCGCATGCCGTCCACAATCTCCGTCAGGCGGTCCATGCTCGTGGCGCCGCGCTCGGTCAGGGTGTAGGTGCCCTCCTCGTGGGCGACCCAGCCCGACTCGACCAGCTCGGCCAGGTGCTCGGCGGGCGACGACGGCTCGTCGTCGTCCGGCTCGTCCCCGAAGAACGGCGCCAGCAGCGCACCGAGGTCCGCCTCGGTCGCGGGCCCGCGGGAGAGCACGTTGAGCAGCTGCCACTGCAGCCGGGTGACCCCGTGCTCCTCCAGGGAGTCGGTGAACTGCTCGGTGATCAGGGCGTCGAGGGTCTTGAGCCAGTAGCCCAGCGGTTGGCGTGCGGTCATGCCCCCACCATAACGCCGGGGGTGTCCCCGGGAAACGGGCGTCCCACCACTAGAATCGGGCGCATGGAATCGCACACCGCCGACCGCGCCCGCCTGCTCGAACTCATCAAGGAACTCGCGGTGGTCCGCGGGAAGGTGACGCTCTCCTCCGGCAAGGAGGCCGACTACTACATCGACCTGCGCCGGATCACGCTGCACCACGAGGCCTCGGCCCTGGTGGGGCGAGTGATGCTGCGGATGCTCGACGACGCCGGCGTCGCCTTCACGAACGCCGGCGGCCTGACCATGGGCGCGGACCCGGTCGGCACGGCGATCATGCACGCGGCCCGGGAGTCCGGCCGCGACGTCGACGCGTTCGTGGTGCGCAAGGCCCAGAAGTCCTACGGCATGGGCCGCCAGGTGGAGGGCCCGTCCGTCGAGGGCCGCGACGTCGTCGTCCTCGAGGACACCTCCACGACCGGCGGCTCGGCCCTGACCGCGGTCGAGGGCGTGTCCAAGGCCGGCGGCAACGTCCGCGCCGTCGCCGTGATCGTGGACCGCGACACCGGGGCCAAGGAGCGCATCGAGGCCGAGGCCGGAGTGCCCTACCTCGCCGCCTTCGGCAAGGACGAGCTCGGGCTCGACTAGGACGCCACCAAACCGGCCGCCCGGCCGGGGCGTCCCGGGCCGGGGGCGTCCCGGGGGCTGAGGGCGTCGCGGGCCGGGGCCGGCAACCATTGCGGTGGGGCGGGCGGCCCGGGACCATGGGCACCGTGCCGCCCGCTCGGCCGCGCCCGGCGGTCGCCGCGGCCAGGCGGCACCCCGGCGACGAAAGGCGACCGATGGGCGCAGCCTCCCGGACCTGGCCCCTGTCCGGATTCGGCGACGAGATCGACCCCGACCCCGAGGTGCAGGCCGCGGTCCTGCTGGCGCTCGGGGCCAGCCGCATCGAGGTCCGCTCCGCGTGGGGCGTCAACGTCGCCGATTTCGACCCCGCGGCCGTGCGGCGGCTCGCCGGGATCCTGCGCGACCGGGGCCTCGGAGTCTCAGCAATCGCGTCGCCCGTCGGCAAGGTCCCGGCCGACGCCCCGGTGGACCGGGAGCTGGCCAGGCTCCGGGCCGTCATCGCGACGGCGCAGGCGTTGGAGGCGCCCTACGTGCGGATCTTCTCGTTCTACCGGGCGCGGGACGAGAAGCCCCGGGACATCCGCGGGGTCGTGATGGAGCGCCTGCGGCTCTTCGCCGCCGAGGCCGAGGCCGAGGGCGTCGTGCTCGTCCACGAAAACGAGAAAGGCATCTACGGGGACACCCCCGAACGCGTCCTCGACATCATGGCGACCGTCGGCTCGCCGGCGCTGCGGGTCGCGTGGGACAGCGCGAACTTCGTGCAGGCCGGTCTGCGCCCGCACACGGACGGCTACCAGGCGCTGCGCCCCTACCTCGAGCACGTCCACATCAAGGATGCCCTGGCCGCCACCGGGCGGGTCGTGGCGCCGGGCGAGGGCGACGGCGAGCTCCGGGAGACGGTCGCGGCACTGGCCGCGGACGGCTACTCGGGATGCGCCACGCTCGAACCCCACCTGGCCAGCGGCGACCGGTGGGGCGGGTTCTCCGGCCCCCGGGCCTTCGGCGAGGCGGCGCGGGCGTTCCGCCGCCTGGCCGAGTCGGAGGGGGTTCGTTTTGCCTAGGGCCACGGCGGCGCCGGTGCGCCTCGGGATCGTCGGCTTCGGGGCCCAGGGGGCCTGTACGCGGAGTACCTCCGCGCGGGCAGGGTGCCGGGCATGGCCATTGGAGCCATCGCCGACACCGACCCCATGCGCCTCGAACTGGCCCGCGGGCTGTACCCCGACGTGCCCCGGTTCGCCGGGCACCGGGAGCTGATGGACAGCGGCGCCGCCGACGCCGTCGTCACCTGCGTGCCGCACTACCTCCACCCCGGCGTGGGTATCGACGCGCTGGAGCGCGGCGTCCCCGTCATCGTCGAGAAGCCGCTCGGCGTCTACACCGCCCAGGCCCGGGAGCTCATGGCGGCCGCGGCCCGCAACCCGGCCACGCCGTTCGCCGTCATGTTCAACCAGCGCCACCATCCGCTCTTCCGGGAGGTCAAGCGGATCGTCGACGCGGGCGAGATCGGCGGCCTCCGCCGCACAAACTGGATCGCCACCGCATGGTGGCGCCCGCAGGCCTACTACGAGCAGTCCGAGTGGCGGGCCACGTGGGGCGGCGAGGGCGGCGGGGTGCTGGTCAACCAGGCGCCCCACCAACTGGACCTCTGGCAGTGGATCTGTGGCGTCCCGCGCTCCGTCTACGCGAAAGTCGCCTACGGCTTCCGGCGGGACATCGCCGTCGAGGACGAGGTCACGGCCCTGGTGGACTACGGCGCCGGCGCGACGGGCACGTTCGTGACCGGCACCCACGACCTCGTCGGCACGGACCGGCTCGAGATCCTCGGAGACGCTGGCAAGATCGTCGTCGAGGGGTCGCGGGCCACGGTGACGCGCCTGGTGCGGCCCGAGCGGGAGATCAGCGACTCCATGGAGCCCGCCGAGGCGGCCCGCCTGTTCCGCGGCGAGCTGGACGCCTCCGCTTTCGGCACGCGGGAGGTGCTGGAGTTCGAGACGGAGCGGTGGCGCCAGCACTGCGGCGTGCTGGAGAACTTCGCCCGGCACCTGGCCGACGGGACGCCGCTGCTGGCCCCGGGGACGGACGGCATCCACGGGGTGCGGCTCGCCAACGCCATCCACCTCTCCAGCTGGCTCGGGCGGGAGGTTTCGCTGGACTTCGACGAGGACCTGTTCCTCGGCGAGCTCAACCGCCGCATCCTCGCGGAGGGGAAGTACCCGCCGCGCGCCTGACCGGCCCTCCTGTCACCGCCCGGCGGCCGCCCGCAGCCTGTCCACGAGCCCCGAGACGTCCCCGGGCGCCATGCCTCCGGCCCTCAGGTAGCCCTCCACGGACCCGTACCGCTCCAGGAACACGTCCAGGAAGCGCTCCATCGCCGCCACCGGAGCGGTGAGGATCACCGGCGGGTTCTCCGCCGCGTACGCCCGGCGGGCGGCCTCCGGGTGCAGGCGCCCGTAGACGCCCCGGAGGGCCTCCAGCACGGCGGGCAGCTCCGCCGTCGTCCGCGCGTAGTCCGCCACCACGTCGCCGCGCGCGTCCCCGGCGGCGAGGCGGACGACGGCGGCGAGCACGCCCGTGCGGTCCTTGCCGGCGGAACAGTGCAGGAGGGTGGTGCGGCCCGCGGCGATCGGGGCGACGGCGCGCACCACCATGTCCGGGCGGGACTCGGTCCACCACAGGTAGAGCTCGGCCAGGTCGTCGGCGGAGTCGAGCCGCCGCGCCTGGTGCGGCCGGCCCTCCGTCGGGTCCAGCGGCGCGGAGAGCAGCTCCGGCAGGCGCCCGCCCTCCGCCCGGGCCTCGAGCAGCCACGGGACCAGGGCGCTCTCGGCGGGGGAGCGCAGGTCCACGACCGTCTGGATGCCGTGCTCGGCCAGGAACGCGCCGATCCGCACCGCGTCCCACCCGAAGGGGGCGCTCGAGCGGTAGACGAGGCCCGCGACGACGGGCCGCAGGTTGAGCACTCCCGGCACGCGCCCGTTCGGGTTCACAGCCACCGGTTGCTCCGGAAGACGATGAACAGCCCGACCGCCAGGGCCGCCATCAGCCCCAGCGCGGCGGGGTAGCCGAAGACCCAGTGCAGCTCGGGCATGTGGTCGAAGTTCATGCCGTAGATGCTGCCGACCAGCGACGGGGCGAACAGGATCGCGGCCCACGCGGAGATGCGCTTCATCTGCTCGTTCTGCTCCAGCCCGGCCGCGGCGACGCGCTCGGACGTCAGGGTCGCGGAGAGCGACAGGGCGTTGGCCAGCAGGGCGCGGAAGGACTGGATCCGCTCGGAGAGCCGGATGGCGTGGTCCTGGACGTCGTTCAGGGCGCGGTCCAGCTCCAGGAGGGCGGTCTCCTGCCCCAGGCCGCGGCGCAGCCGGGCGAGGATCGGCTCGAGCGGGGCCGTGGCGCGCTGCAGCTCGATCACCTCGCGGGAGAGCTCGTAGATGCGCCGGGAGACGTCCAGGTTCCCGGAGAACAGCGCGTCCTCGATCTCGTCGATGTCGTTGGCCAAACCCTCGACGACCGGCTCGTACTCGTCCACCACCTGGTCGGCGACCGCGTAGACGACGGCGGGCGGCCCGAGCGCCAACAGCTGCGGCTCGGCCTCCATCCGCCGGCGGACGGCGGCCAGGTCGGGCGACTCGGCGTGGCGGACCGTGACCACGAAGTCCTCGCCGCTGTAGACGTGCAGCTCCCCGAACTCGACCTTCTCCTCGGCGTCCAGGTAGCGGGCCGGACGCAGCACCAGCAGGCTGTGCGTGCCGTAGAGGTCCAGCTTGGAGCGCTGGTGCCCGTGCAGCGTGTCCTCGACGGCCAGGGCATGCAGGCCCAGCTCCTCGGCGACGGCGTCCAGTTCCCGGGGCTCGGGCCGGTACAGGCCCAGCCAGGCCATGCCGCCGTGGTCCTTCATGTGCTCGAACGTCTCCGAGAGGCTCGCCGGGTCCTCGACGCGCCGCCCGTCCGCGTACACCGCGTTGTCGACCAGGGCCACGGCCCACCTCCTCCCGTCCGGTCAGGACAGTGTGCCACCGACTACGCTGTCGGGGTGAGCGAGACCGATGCGCCCGTGCCCGGCGCGGCGCCCCAGACCGTCCCCGCCGAGGTCGGCGTCGGCCCGTGGGAGGGCCCCTGGCCCGAGGGCGGGCACTACGACCCGCAGCTGCTCGAGCACGGGGACCGGCGCAACGTCGTCGACCGCTACCGCTACTGGCGCCACGAGGCGATCGTCGCGGACCTGGACACGCGCCGCCACGACTTCCACATCGCCATCGAGAACTGGCAGCACGACCTGAACATCGGCACGGTGGTCCGCACCGCCAACGCGTTCCTGGCCCGCGAGGTGCACATCATCGGCCGGCGGCGCTGGAACCGGCGCGGGGCCATGGTCACCGACCGCTACCAGCACGTGCGCCACCACCCGACGGTCGCCGACTTCACCGCCTGGGCCGCCGCCGAGGGGCTGGCCGTCATCGGGGTCGACATCTTCCCCGACTCCGTGCCGCTGGAGACGTACGAGCTGCCGCGGCGGTGCGTGCTGGTCTTCGGCCAGGAGGGCCCGGGCCTGTCCGAGGAGGTCCACGCGGCCGCCGAGGCGACCCTGAGCATCGAGCAGTTCGGCTCCACCCGCTCCATCAACGCGGCCTCCGCGGCCGGGATCGCGATGCACGCGTGGGTCCGGCGGCACGTGTTCGGGCAGCGTCCGACGGCGCCGTAGCCGGCGGCCCCGCCGTCGCGCTTCCGCGGGCGACGGCGGCGGCGCCGCCGGGCCGGCCGCTACGCGCCGCCCCCGGCCGCTACGCGCCGTCGCCGAGCCGCTCGCGCCGCGCGTGGGCCTCGCGCACGCGCGCCCGGATCTCCTCGATGTCCTTGACCCGGTCGCGGTGCTTGCGCTCCATCCGGCCGATGGCCTCCTCCTCGGCCACCAACAGGCGGTAGATGCGCTCGCGCTCGGACGGGTCGGTCGTGTAGTCGGTATCGAGGTAGTTCTCGGCGTGGCGCCGCGCGTTGTTCACGGCGGTGTTGGCCCGCCCGGCCCCGCTGAACAGCGACGCCAACACGGTCAGGACCAGGATGCCGATGATCACGGTCAGGGACAGGCCCGTCGAGATCTCGACGACGTCCACGGGTTGACCCTCGTTGATGAACGGCACGTTGTTCTCGTGCAGGGCGTGCAGGAACAGCTTGACGCCGATGAACGCGAGGATGGCCGCCAGGCCGAACGACAGGAAAATCAGCCGGTCCAGGAGCCCGTCCAGCAGGAAGTACAGCTGGCGCAGGCCCAGGAGCGAGAACGCGGTCGCGGTCAGGACGATGAACACGTCCTGGGTGAGCCCGTAGATGGCCGGGACCGAGTCCAGCGCGAACAGGATGTCCGTCCCGCCGATCGCGATCATCACCAGCAGCATCGGCGTCAGGACGCGCCGGCCGTTCTCGACGGTGAACAGCTTGTCCCCGTCGTAGCGCTCCGAGGCCGGAAGGAACCGGCGCACGAGGCGCACCATGATGTTCTCCTGGTCGTGGGTGTCCGGCTTGAGCAGGTTCCCGGCCGTGGCCAGCAGGATGATGCCGAAGAGGTAGAACACCCACGCGAACGCGTTGATCAGCGCCGCCCCGAGGAGGATGAACACGGTCCGGGCGATCAGCGCGAACACGATGCCGAACAGCAGGACCTTCTGCTGGTCCTCGCGGGGGACCCGGAAGCTGGCCATGATCACGAGGAACACGAACAGGTTGTCCACCGAGAGCGCCTTCTCCGTGATGTACCCGGCGAAGTACTCCCCGCCGGGCGTCGGGCCGCCCCAGACGAGGACGCCGACCCCGAACAGGATCGCGATGCCCACGTAGGCCGCGGACCAGACCGCGGATTCGCGCAGCGTGGGCACGTGCGCCTTGCGGACGTGGAAGAAGTAGTCGAACGCGAGCAGCCCGACGATCAGGGCCAGCGTCAGCGTCCACACGAGCGGCGATACGGTCACGGCGCCTCCTTGGGTCGGCGGTGCCGGACCCGGCCCGGGCCCGGCACTCGCGAGTCTAGGCCCCCGCGGCGGCCGGCGGGCCCCCTGCCGTGATGGAGGCCCTGGCCCGTGGACCGGGGCCGTCACGCGGGACCGGGACTGTGGTCCGGGTCGCTAGGATGGGAGGCAGCCAACGAGGTCAAACTCCCACCATCCAGCTAGGAGTCGGTATGCCCATCGCCACCCCGGACAAGTACAACGAGATGATCGACGCCGCCAAGAGCGGCGGCTACGCCTTCCCGGCCGTGAACGTGACCAGCTCCCAGACGCTGAACGCGGCGATCCGCGGCTTCGCCGAGGCCGAGTCGGACGGCATCATCCAGGTCTCCACCGGCGGGGCCGCGTACTGGTCGGGCCCGAGCGTGAAGGACATGGTCGCCGGGTCGCTCGGCTTCGCCGCGTTCGCGCGCGAGGTCGCCAAGTCCCACGGCGTGAACATCGCCCTGCACACGGACCACTGCCCCAAGGACAAGCTGGACGGCTTCGTGCTGCCGCTGCTGGAGGCCTCCGAGGCCGAGGTCAAGGCCGGCCGCGACCCCTACTTCAACTCCCACATGTGGGACGGCTCGGCGGAGACGCTCGAGGAGAACCTGCGCATCGCCAAGGACCTGCTGCCCCGCACGGCGGCGGCGAAGCAGATCCTCGAGGTCGAGATCGGCACCGTGGGCGGCGAGGAGGACGGCGTCGAGAACGCCATCAACGAGAAGCTCTACACCACCGTCGCCGACGCGATGGCGACCATCGAGGCCCTGGGCTCCGGCGAGCACGGCCGCTACATCACCGCGCTGACGTTCGGCAACGTGCACGGCGTCTACAAGCCGGGCAACGTCAAGCTGCGCCCGGAGATCCTCAAGGAGATCCAGGCCGAGGTCGGCGCGAAGCTCGGCAAGGACATGCCCTTCGACCTGGTCTTCCACGGCGGGTCCGGCTCGTCCGAGCAGGAGATCTCCGACGCGGTCTCCTACGGCGTCATCAAGATGAACATCGACACCGACACCCAGTACGCGTTCACGCGCCCCGTCGCGGGGCACATGTTCCAGAACTATGACGGCGTCCTGAAGGTCGACGGCGAGGTCGGCAACAAGAAGGCCTACGACCCGCGCGTGTGGGGCGCCAAGGCCGAGGAGACCATGGCCGCCCGCGTCGCCGAGGCCGCCCGCCAGCTGGGCTCGGCCGGGAAGTCGATCAAGTAGCCGTGGCGGACCTGGGCAAGAACCTGCTCGGCATCCCCGAGACGCTGCTGCCGCACGAGCCGGAGGTCGACGCGCGGATCGCCGCCGGCGACGGGCCGGTGGACCTGGCCGCCGCGTTCCCGGCGTCGTCGCTGCCGTGGGCGCTGCTCGCGGACGAGGCGTACGCGGCCGGCCACGCCGTCGAGTCCTACGCCTACGCCCGCGTCGGCTACCACCGCGGGCTGGACGCGCTGCGCCGCTCCGGCTGGCGCGGCCAGGGCCCCGTGCCGTGGAGCCACGAGCCGAACCGCGGCTTCCTGCGCTCCCTCTACGCGCTCGGCCGGGCCGCCGGCGCGATCGGGGAGGCGGAGGAGGTCGAGCGGATCACCCGGTTCCTCGACGACTCCGACCCGTTGGCGAAGGCCGCGATCGAGGCCGAGGCCTAGCCCGACCCGCGCCGCGCGCATCCTCCCGCTTCCGCCCAAGCGCCGGAAGCGGGAGGATGCCCTGTATGGAGACCATCACCGCGCTCGAGGACGAGACCGTGGTCCACCTCCCGGCCCGCCGGGTGTGGGACCTGCTGACCGACTGGGCGGCGGCGCCCGTGTGGATGCCGGGCGTCGACGAGATGCACGCCGAGGGCCCGGCCACGCCCGGCCAGGTCCTCGACTACGTGTCGGGCGGGCACGAGCGGCAGCTCGCCGTGTCCACCCTGGAGCCGGGCAGCGCCCTGACGCTGGCCAGCGGGGCCGACGACGCCGACGTGCACGTCGAGTACGGCTACCTGCTGCTGCCCGACGGCGACTGGACGCGGCTGCGGCTGCGGGTCGGCGTGCGCGTCGCGCCCACCCTGCGCGAGGAGGCCGAGGAGCTGTGCGGGTCGGTCGCCGAGTCCGAGGCCGGCCAGCTCGAGGCGTTCCGGGCCTACGCGGAGAAGGCGCCCTAGGCGTCGGAGGCCGGCGGCGCGGCCCGCGTAGACTGGGACGCCGCCGCCGTCGAAAGGAACCCCTTGGCCAAGCTCTATTTCCGCTACGGGGCCATGAACTCCGGCAAGTCCACCGGGCTGCTGCAGGTCGCGTTCAACTACGAGGAGCGCGGGCAGCGGGTGCTGCTGGCCAAGCCGGCCACGGACACGAAGGGCGACGACGAGATCGTCTCGCGGCTCGGGATGGCGCGCACCGTCGACTTCCTCGTCCAGCCCGGCGACGACGTGCGCGCCGCGTTCGCGGCGCATGCGGCGGGCGACGACCCGCAGGCCCTGCTGGAGCACGTGGAGTCCCCGCCGGTCGCGTGCCTGCTCGTGGACGAGGCGCAGTTCCTGGAGCCCGGCCAGGTCGAGGACCTGTTCCGGATCGCCGTGCTCGACGGCGTCCCCGTCCTGGCCTACGGGATCCGCACCGACTTCCGGACCCGGTCCTTCCCGGGCGCCGCGCGGCTCATGGAGCTCGCCCACAGCCTCGAGGAGCTCAAGACCATCTGCCGCTGCGGGCGCAAGGCCGTCTTCAACACGCGGCGCCTCGGCGGGCGGACGGTCTTCGACGGCGAGCAGGTCGCCATCGACGGCGAGGCCGTGGCGTACGAGTCACTGTGCGGGAACTGCTATCTGGACGCGTCCGGCGGCCGGCTGGGGGACTGACGGGGCCGCCGGGGGCCCAGGACCCGGCCGGCGCTCCCGGCCCGGATCCTAGGCCCCCGGGGCGGGCCGCGCGGACTCGTGCCGCGCCGGAAGCTGCTCGAACACGAGGCTGGTCTGCGTCGAGGCGAAGGCCGGGTTCGCGCCGAGATGGGCGGCCACGAAGTCCCGCAGGGCTTCCACGGACGGGCACACGGCGTGCACGAGCAGGTCGGCCGTCCCGCCCAGGACGTAGACGTCCACGACCTCCGGGAGCCCCCGCAGGGTCCGGGCCGCCGGCAGCATGCGGTCCCGCGCCTCGGGGCGAAGCACCACCGAGACCATGGCCCCGACCTGCAGTCCGAGCTTCCGCGGATCGATGTCCGCGTGGTAGCCGCGGATGACGCCCGATTCGCGCAGGGCGCGGACGCGCCCGAGGCAGGTCGAGGGCGCGATGCCGGCCCGGGCGGCGAGGACGTTGTTCGGCACGCGCGCGTCCCGCGCGAGCTCCCGCAGGATCGTCAGGTCCGCGGCGTCGAGCCGAACGTCGTTCCGCTCGGCCTGGTGGTTGGCGATGCCGGATGAATTGAGCACTGCATTCCTGCCTTTGGTTGGGCAAAGATTCGGTGGTGGGGACGTAGACCCGTTGTTGATTCTATGCTGGACGGCGTCCGCCACTGTGGCGGCCATCACCGACCCAGCCAAGGAGAGGCGTCCACCATGACGACGACATCCGCCCTGACCAGTGGGCGCGCGGCCTGTGCCGCCGCGGACGCGCGGGACCCGCTGGCCGCGTTCCGCGGGCGCTTCGAGCTTCCGGAGGGGGTCGTCTACCTGGACGGCAATTCGCTGGGGCCGCTGCCGGTGGGGGCCGCCGAGCGGGCCGCCGCCGTCGTCCGCAAGGAGTGGGGGCAGGGGCTGATCCGCTCGTGGAACGACGCCGGCTGGTTCGACCTGCCGGCACGGTTGGGGGACAAGGTCGCCCGGCTGGTCGGCGGGCGCGACGGCGAGGCGGTCGTGACGGACACGACCACGCTGAACCTGTTCAAGGCGCTCGCCTCGGCCCTGCGGATCCAGCAGCAGGACGCCCCCGGCCGGCGCGTCATCGTCACCGAGCGGGACAACTTCCCGACCGACGTGTACATCGCCGAGGGGCTCGCGGACCTGCTGAACTCGGTCGGCGGCGGCTACGAGGTCCGGCTCGTGGACGAGTCCCTTCCCCTCGAGGCGGCGCTCGGCGACGACGTCGCCGTCGTCTCCCTCTCCCACGTCAACTACCGCACCGGCGCGATGTGGGACCTGGCGGGCACGACGGCGGCGGTCCACGCCGCGGGCGCCCTCGCCGTCTGGGACCTCGCGCACGCGGCGGGGGCCGTCCCGGTCGACCTCAACGGCGCGGACGCGGACTACGCCGTGGGCTGCACCTACAAGTACCTCAACGGGGGGCCCGGGTCGCCCGCGTTCATCTGGGTCAACCGGAGGCACCAGGACCGGTTCTGGCAGCCGCTCTCCGGCTGGTGGTCCCACGCCGAGCCGTTCGCGATGGCCGACCGCTACGCCCCGGCGGGCGGGGCCCGGCGCTACCTGTGCGGCACGCAGCCGGTGACGTCCCTGGCGGTCCTCGAAACCGGGGTCGACCTGATGCTGGCGGCCGACCCGGCCGCGGTCCGGGAGAAGTCGCTGGCCCTCGGGGACCTGTTCATCGCCCTGGTGGAGGAGCGCTGCGCCGCCCACGGCCTGGAGCTGGTGACCCCGCGCGGGCACGCCCGGCGCGGCAGCCACGTCAGCTTCCGCCATCCGGAGGCCTATGCCGTGGTCAGCGCGCTGATCGCCCGCGGCGTCATCGGGGACTACCGAGAGCCCGGCATCATGCGCTTCGGCCTCACGCCGCTCTACCTCTCGCACGCCGACGTGTGGGACGCCGTCGATGCCCTGCGCGACGTGCTGGACACCCGGGCCTGGGACGCGCCCGAGCACCTGCGCCGGAATGCGGTGACCTGATGGCGCGGGAAACGAATCGGGACTTCGACGCGACGATGGACCGCCTCGCCAGCCGCGAGGCCGGCCTGTCCTGGGAGCTGACGGGCCGCCAGCTGGGCATGATCGCCCTCGGCGGCGCGATCGGCACCGGGCTGTTCCTCGGCAGCAAGTTCGCCATCTCCTTCGCGGGGCCCAGCGTGCTGCTTAGCTACGCCATCGGCGGCGTTATCGCGCTGCTGCTCATGGGGGCGCTCGCGGAGATGACGGCCGCCCACGCGACCACCGGATCGTTCGGCGCGTACGCCGAGCGCTACATCGGGCCGTTCGCCGGCTTTATGGTGAAGTACCTGTATTGGTCCTGCATCGTCCTGGCCGTGGGCACCGAGGTGACCGCGGTCGGCGAGTACATGGGCCTGTGGTTCCCCGGGGTCCCTCCGGTGCTCTGGGTCGTTGGCTTCTCGGCCGTCCTGCTGGGCGTCAACATGCTCAACGTCAAGGCGTTCGGGACCGTCGAGTACTGGTTCTCGGCGACCAAGGTGTTCGCCATCGTCGCGTTCATCGTGGTCGCGGGGTTTCTGGTCCTCCGCCCGGGCGGGCAAGAGGGGTACGGCTTCGCGAACTACACGGCCGACGGCGGCTTCTTCCCGGGCGGCTTGTCCGGCACGTGGTTCGGTGTCGTCGTCGCGATCTTCTCCTACCTGAGCATCGAGATGATTGCGGTGGCGGCGGGGGAGGCCAAGGACCCGGGGGCGGCGGTGAAGCGCGCCTTCCGCGTCACCGTGGCCCGCCTGTTCCTGTTCTACATCCTCACTCTGGCGCTGATCCTCGCCATCGCCCCGGTGGGGCGGCTGCTGGCGGGCGGGAGCCCCTTCGTCACCGTGATGCAGGTCGTCGGGATTCCCTACGCGGACTCGATCCTGAACTTCGTGGTGATTGTCGCGGCGCTCTCCGCGATGAACTCGCAGCTGTACATCTCCACCCGCATGATGTTTTCACTGTCCCGCGCCGGACAGGCGCCGCGCGCCCTGGGCGCCGTCCGCCGGAACGGCGCGCCCGTGAACGCGCTCCTGCTCTCGGCGGGCGGCATCGCGGTGGCCGCGTGCGTCTATGCGGCGAATCCGGAGACCGGGTTCACGGTCATGATGGCCCTGTCGATGTTCGGCGCGATGTCCACGTGGATGCTGATCTTCGTGACGCACCTGTTCTTCCGCCGGGCCCACCGGCGTGCCGGCCGGGCCCTGGCCTACCGGCTCCCGTGGTACCCGGCGGGGTCGGCGGTCGGGGCCGCACTGATGCTGGCCCTCCTTGCCACCACCCTGGCCATCCCGGAGTTCCGGATGACGCTGCTGTTCGGCGTTCCGTTCGCGGGCCTGGTGGCCCTGCTGTACGCGGCGACCCGGAGGCGGCGGGAGGCGGCGCGGGACGCGCGGGCCGAGGAGGACCACGAGCCGGTGCGCGCCTAGCGTCCGGCGGGGCGTACCGGGGCGTCCAGGGGGCTGCCGGGAGGCACGGACGGCGGCCGTCCCGCACGCCGGAGCGCGCGGGACGGCCGCCAGGGCGTCAGGGGTGGCCCGGGTCCTAGCCGAGAAGGCGCACGGACTGCGGACGCAGGGCCGTCCAGGCCCGGCCGGCGCCCCACGTGTGGCCGGCGCCGGTGAGATGCAGGACCCACAGGGCGGCGGCGTAGACGACGTGCTCGTCGACCACGGGGTTGTTCGCAAGCGGCAGGGAGGTCAGCCACATCGGCCCCATGATCAGCGTGCCGCCGACGGCGGCCGCGCGCAGGGCGACGCCCAGCAGCAGCGCCGCGCCGACGGCCCACGCCTTCTCCGGAGTGGTCGCGAAGCCGAGGCCGAACGTCTTGTCCAGGAAGGCCCACAGGAACACGGTGCCGAGGGCGATGCGGAGCACCGCCAGCGACTTGCGGGCGGCGGGGGACAGGGAGGCGTGGGCGGCGGGGAGCGTGTCCGTGGTGCGGCGGTTGATGGTCGTGGTCATGGAAGAACTCCTAGTCGTGCCACGGCGGACGCGGGGCGGTCGCCGGGACGAAGGCGGGGATGGCGGATACGGTCGGTGGTGTCCGGGCAGTGGGCGCCGCGTCTCCGGAAGGAGCCGGCGGCTTGTCGGCCGTTGCCCGCGGCGGGCCCGCCGGGGCTAGCGAGCCAGCGCCGCTGCGCGCCGTGGCGGTCGAAAGTTCCGGTTCGGCTCGCCCGTGGCGTATCGCCGGGGCCGGTTTGGGACCGATGATGGTGGTGTCTGCCGCGGTGACGCCGGTCCGTCCTTGGTGCATCGGTTTGGCCCGTGGGCTAGCGTGGCGCGGAGGGCCCCCACGGGCACCGTGGATTGTTGCCTCGAGCACGAGTACTAGATTCCTGAATCCCAACAGCCCTCTCCACGGCAGGCGCACAACCGAAGACCACTGCTGTCAGGGGAGGTTCGCCATCATGGATTTGATCCACGAGAGGTCCGCGGGGATCGACATCTCCAAGCGCGACGCGAAGGTCGCCATCCGCGCCCCGGGCAAACGGCCCGGGACCTTCACCACCACAGTCACCACCTGGGGAGCGACCACGAACGAGATCCTGGCCCTGCGCGAGATGCTGCTGGCCGAGCGGGTCACGACGGTGGTGATGGAGGCGACCAGCGACTACTGGAAGCCCTTCTACTACCTCTTCGAGGACGTGCTGCCGGTGATGCTGGTCAACGCCAAGGCCGCCCGGAACATCCCGGGCCGCAAAACGGATGTCTCCGACGCCGCATGGCTGGCCCAGCTCGGCGCGCACGGGCTGCTGCGCGCCTGCTTCGTCCCGCCCGAGCCGGTCCGGCAGCTGCGGGACCTGACCCGGGCACGGACGCTGGCGACCCAGGACCGCACCCGGGAGATCCACAGGCTGGAGAAGTTCCTCGAGTCCACCGGAATCAAGCTCTCCTCGACCGCCTCGGAGCTGACCGGGGTCTCGGCCCGCGCGATGCTCGAGGCGCTCGTCGCCGGCGAACGCGACCCGCAGGTCCTGGCGGACCTGGCCCGGGGCACCCTTCGCCGGCGGCTCCCCGAACTCGTCGAGGCCCTCACCGGCCGCTTCACGGACCACCACGCGTTCATCTGCCGGATGCACCTGGAGCGGATCGATTCGATGACGGAATGGATCGACCAGCTCACCGCCCGCATCGAGGAGGCGATGTCCCCCTTTCGCGCCGCGAGGGACTTCCTCGCCACCATCCCCGGGGTCTCCACCACCGTCGCCGACACCGTCGTCGCGGAAACCGGGGCCGACATGAGCCGCTTCCAGACCCCGGGCCGGCTCTGCTCCTGGGCCGGGCTCGTCCCAGGCCACAACGAATCCGCCGGACGGGTCAAGTCCAGCAAGACCCGGCCCGGGAACCGCTACCTCAAGGGCGCCCTCGGCACCGCCGCGCTCTCGATCGCCCGACACCCCAAAAACACCTACCTCGGCGCCCGCTACAAGCGGATCGCCGCCCGCCGCGGCCGGACCAAGGCCCTCGTCGCGACCGAGCACGCCATCCTCGAGGCCGCCTGGCACATGCTCGCCCAAGGCGAGTGCTACCAAGACCCCGGATCGGACTCCCTCACCAGGATGGATCCCGCCAGGGCCAAGAACAACGCGATCAGGCACCTGAAGGCCCTCGGCTACAACGTCACCCTCAGCCCCACCGTCGCAGCATGACCCACCTACTTTCGTACTAGG
>NZ_JBXAEW010000015.1:47769-95267 GCF_056782315.1 Arthrobacter paludis | reverse complement strand
GTGGGGTCGATGACGTCGCCGGCGGCGAAGACGCCGGGGAGGCTGGTGCGGGAGGAGCGGCCCTCGACGGCGATGGTGCCGTCGTCGGTGAGGGCGAGCTGGCCGCGGACGAGGTCGGTGCGGGGGTCGTTGCCGATGGCGACGAACACGCCGGTGACCTCGAGGCGGGACTCGGTGCCGTCGAGGGTGTTGGCCAGGCGCAGGCCGGTGACCTTGTCCTGGCCCTCGATGCCGGTGACGGCCTGGTTCCAGGCGAAGTCGATCTTGGGGTGGGCCAGGGCGCGCTCGGCCATGATCTTCGAGGCGCGCAGCTCGTCGCGGCGGTGCACGACGGTGACCTTGGAGGCGAACTTGGTCAGGAAGAGGGCCTCCTCCATGGCGGAGTCCCCGCCGCCGACGACGGCGATGTGCTGCTCGCGGAAGAAGAACCCGTCGCAGGTCGCGCACCAGGAGACCCCGTGTCCGGAGAGGCGCTTCTCGTCGGGCAGGCCCAGCTCGCGGTAGGCGGAGCCGGTGGCGATGATGACCGCCCGGGCCCGGTAGGTGTCCCCGTTGGCCAGGCGCACGGTCTTGGTCTCCCCGGCCAGGTCGAGGGCCTCGACGTCCTCGTAGAGGATCTCGGCGCCGAACCGGGCGGCCTGGGCGGCCATGTTGTCCATGAGCTCCGGGCCCATGATCCCGTCGCGGAAGCCGGGGAAGTTCTCCACCTCGGTGGTGTTCATCAGCTCCCCGCCGGCGGTCACGGACCCGGCCACGACCACCGGGGACAGGTTCGCCCGCGCCGTGTACACGGCCGCCGTGTACCCGGCCGGACCGGAACCAACAATCACAACGTCGCGAATCACATCGGTAGCTTCAGTGCCCACTCTGTGGTGGCCCTTCCTGTCGTCGCGGCCGCAGAAGGTGGACCGCTGGTCTTTGATGCCTGCACTGCACAACGCGTGGCAGGCGCGCCCGTATTCCCCCGGGCTAGTTGACGGCGATGTCGGCCACCTGGAGCCCGTAGGGGCGGGACTCGTTGGCGGGGTTGGCCTGCTGCGGCAGCTCGGTCACGTTAATGAACACGTACTGTCCCTTGACCGGCTCGTCTCCCGTCACGGGGACGGTCACGGTGGGGCCGGTGAAGGAGCCGCTACTCACTTCCTGGGCGGACGCCAGGTCGTTCGATTCGCCGACGCGGATCTCGAAGGCGCCGCCGGACCCGTTCAGCCCCGTCAGTTCGATCGAGGACACGTCGGCGACCTCCTCGAGCTCGACCACGAGGACCATGTTGGAGGCGAAGCCACCGAAGTCAGGCCGCGTGTACGAATACGTCCGGTAGATGCTGCTCGGGTTCCCGTCGATGGCCGCGCCGAGCGTCGAGTCGGTCTCGGCGTTGAGTTCCTGGTTCCCGGGCACCAGCCGGAAGATCCCGGAGACCTGCGGCTCGACGACCGGCTCCGATGGCTGGGCGGATCCGTCCGACTGCGGGGCACCGTTGCTCGCGGGCGCCGAAGGAGACGGGCTCTCGCCGGCCACAGGCCCATTGCCGTCCGGGAGCAGGTTCATGAAGGCGATGACCACGGCGACGACCAGGAGGAGGCCGAGGACGGCTCCGGCGATTAGTCGCGTGGCCCTCCTGGAGCCGTCGGCCGGCTCTTCCGCGTCGGCGTAGTGGACGGCCGCGCCGGCTCCGGAAGGCGTCGGGGCGGGGCGGGCGCCCGCGGCGGACGCGGCTCCCGCGCCCCCTGCCGCCGGCGCGGCTCCGCCGGCGGACGCACCGCCGGACGAGGCCGCCGCGGCGCCGAGCGCGGCACCTCCGGCCGCGGCGGCCCCCGCTGCGCCGGCGGCCCCGGCCCGGGAGGCGCGTCCGCGCCCGTCGCGGTGCTGCTCGTCCCGACGGCGCTCTTCCCGGGGCGGCTGGTCCTCGTCGCCCGCTCCGCCCGGCTGGGCGGCCGGGCCGCGCCCGTAGTCGCGTGCCGCCGCCGGGAACCGGGAGGCGGGACGGACATACCCGGGGCCCCCGCCGTCGGAGGGGGTGGGCGACGGCGCGTCGTCGGCCTCGTCGTACAGGAAGACCTTCCGCTCGCGGGCCTCCGGCTCCTGCGCCACCGGCTGAGCCCGGGTCGGCGCCGGCTCCACGGCCTGCTGCTCGGAGGTGTTGACGTCCTCGTCGTGGGCCGCGTCGGCGACGGGCCCCTGTTGTCCAAAGTCCTGGTCTGCCTCGGGCTCGCCGTAGTCCGCGTCGTCCCGGGACCGGGATGCGGACTCGGTGCGGTGCCCGTCGGGTCCGTCTTCCGCGGGGCCGGATCCGGCCGCCGCGCCGGCGGCCAGGGCGGCACCCGCGCCCGCCGCCGCGCCGGCGCCGGCCCCCTGCCCGGGGCGCCGGTTGCCGAAGCGGGACTTGATGTCGGAAAGGCGCTCCGACAGGCCGGACTCGAGGCGGTCCATGACCTTGGGCCGGTTCTCCTCCTGGGCGCGGAGTTCCTCGTAGTACTCGTCGTCGTCCTCGTAGACGTGCGGCTCGTGTGAGCGCGACTCGCCGAAGATCTCCGAGCCGAGGGTGTCGGTCTGGAAGGGCTCGATGAAGGGCGCGTCGCTGGTGATGACGAGGTCGAGCAGGTCGGCGGGCTCGGCCGTGTTGGTGATGAGGTACGTCGTCCCCTCGGAGATGCCGAGGTCCAGGACCTGCATGGCGGCGTAGCGCTCGCCCGTGGCAATCTCCCGCGCGCTGGTGGCCACCTGGCTCGCGTTGGCGGACGAGGCCACGAGGATGCTGACCGGGCGGTTCAGGACCTGGTCGACGCCGTCGAGCACCACGTCGCCGTCGGCGGAGGCCAGTACCTCGCCCGTGACCTTGTAGCGGCCGCCGAGCACGGAACCGGCCTCGATGGACTGCGACACAATAGACTCCCGGGGATCGGTGGAGGACGGCGCGTGCGCCGCTGGATTCCTGCCCCCATGCTACCGGTGGCGCCGGGCCCGGCCGCGAGCGCGGCCCGGGTCAGCGCCGCAGGGCGCTGCCCAGGTCGGGGATGCGCCGCGTCCAGCGCCCCAGGAAGTCCTCCAGCTCGGGGGCTCCCGCCGCGCGCAGCGCGAGCAGGTAGACGGCGGCCATGGCCGAGCCGACGACGGCGATGCTCACCGCGGCGGCCGGCAGCGACGACCATGCGAAGCCGCGGTCGTAGCCGCCCAGGGCCCACAGGACGACCGCGCCCACGGCGCCCGAGGCCACGGCAAGCCACCCAATGCGGACGTAGGCGGCGACGACGGCGCCGGCCCCGTAGTCGCCGTACCGGCGGACGACGAGCACGTGCCCCACGATGCCGGAGAGGATGTTGGACGCCCCGTACACGAACGCGATCCCTGCCGCGATGCGCGTGTCCGGGAGCACCGCCATCAGGACGAGGGCGACGGCGAGGCCGGACCCGGCGACGACCGTTTGGATGAGCATCGGGGTCCGCGTGTCCTCCTCGGCGAAGAACACCCGGATGAAGAAGAAGTGCACGCTCTTGAACGGCAGCCCGAGGGCCGTCAGCAGCAGCAGCTGGCCGATCGCGGCGCCGGCGTCGGCGGCCGTCGGACCCGATCCGCCGAACAGGCGGCCCAGGGGGCCGGCCAGGACGATGATGGCCACGGTGGCGAAGACGATCGGGACCGCGGTGGTCCGCAGCCCGCGCGCGAGCAGCGGGCCGACCTGGGCGCGCTCGCCGTCCGCGAAGGCCCGCGAGAGCTGGTTGAAAAGGACGGTGGCCAGGGACAGCGCGAAGACGGAGTGCGGCAGGACGGTGATCAGCTGCGACGTGTTCAGCGCGTACTCGCCGGCCACGGTGGCGCCGTCCTCGAGTTGGGCGCGGGCGGCGGTCGCGCCGGAGACGATCGTGCCGTAGGCGAGCGACGCCACGTTCCCGACCGTCATCGACGCGAGCGTCCAGGCCGCGATCTTCCCCACGTGCCGCAGCCCCATGCCGCGCCAGCGGAAGTCGGGGCGTAGCCGCAGGCCCGTCTTGCGCAGCGGCAGGACGAGAACCACGGCCTGGATGGCGATGCCCAGGGTGGAGCCGCCCGCCAACAGCACGGTCTGGGTCGTGGTCCACTGCCCGAGCTGGTCGGGGGCCCCGTCGTAGGTGCCGAACAGCCCGATGAACGCCCCGATCACGCCCAGCTGCACGAGGTTGTTGGCCACCGGGGCCCACATGTAGCCGCCGAATCGCCCGTGGGCGTTGAGGACCTGGCCCAGGACGGAGTAGACCCCGTAGAAGAACACCTGGGGCAGGCACCAGTAGGCGAACGCCGTCCCGAGGGCGAGCATGGGCTCGGTCCAGTTCGTCGTGAGGACCGTGATCACCGGGCCGGCGAGCAGCGTCAGCAACACGGCGAAGGCCGCCATCACGCAGGTGGCCAGCGTGACGAGCCGGCTCGTGTACTCGGAGCCGCCGTCCGCGTTGCGCGCGGCCTTGATCAGCTGGGGGACGAGGACGACGTTGAAGACGCCGCCCGCCAGGAGCATGAAGATGATCGTCGGGATGACGTTCGCCTTCTCGAAGATGTCCGCGACGGGCGTGACGGACCCGATCGCGACGGCCAGCAGGGCCGTGCGCACGAAGCCAAGGACCCGGGAGACCATCGTCCCCGAGGCCATGAGGGCGTAGGCCTTCGAGTGCCCGTCGGTGCCGGACGGGGCCTTCGTGTCAGAGGCCATGCCGCGGCAGGACGTCCCGGGCGAGTTCGGCGATGCGGCGCTCGTTGGGGAAGGACAGCTTCCGCCCGAGCTCGGCGATGGGGACCCAGGCGACGTCGACCGCCTCGTGGTCCGGGTCGTTCTCGATCGTCAGCTCGCCCCCGGTGGCCCGCAGGAGGAAGTGGTGCACGGTCTTGTGGACCCGGTAGTTGGAGACGGTGAACCAGTAGTCGATGCTGCCCAGGGGGGCCAGCACCTCCCCGGTGATGCCGGTCTCCTCCGCGATCTCGCGCACGGCCGCCTCGCGGTTGGTCTCGCCGCCCTCGGGGTGCCCCTTGGGCAGGCACCACTCCAGGCGCCCCCCGCGGTTGTAGCGGGCGATGATGGCCACCGGCAGGTCCGGCCGCCCGGCGTCGACCACCACCCCGCCCGAGGACACCTCCTCGACCGTCGGCAACGGGTGGCCGCTACCCGTCTGCGCCTGAGCGTGCGCCATTGACGCAGTCAACGGCGTGCGCTTCGGGGCGCTGGGTACGGGGCGGGCCATGCACTCCACTCTAGCCATTCGCCGCGCGCCCCGTGCGCCGTTGCGCGCCGCGCCCGCGCGTTGCCCGCCCGACGGCGTGGCCGAAGCGCGAAAGTCTGGCACGCTTAAGGGACTATGCACCAGCTCCCCTCCCCGGAATCCCTCGCGTCCTCCCTGCCCGGCGTCGTCTTCGACCTCGCGCGGCGCTTCCGGAGCGCGGGCCACGAACTGTCCCTCGTGGGCGGCCCGGTGCGGGACCTCTTCCTGGGCCGGGTGTCGCCGGACCTGGACTTCACGACCGACGCGGACCCGGACGCCACGCTGGCCGCGGTCTCCGGCTGGGCGGACGCCACGTGGGAGGTCGGCCGCGCCTTCGGAACCATCGCCCTGCGGAAGGGCGAGCACACCATCGAGGTCACGACCTACCGCGCGGACGCCTATGACGCCTCGTCGCGGAAGCCCGAGGTCCGCTTCGGCCGCCGGCTCGAGGACGACCTCTACCGGCGCGACTTCAGCATGAACGCCATGGCCCTGCGCCTGCCCGACCTCGAACTGGTCGACCCCTACGGCGGGGCCGCCGACCTCGCCGCGGGGGTCCTGCGCACGCCCGGGCCGCCCTCGGACTCCTTCTCGGACGACCCGCTGCGGATGATGCGGGCCGCGCGCTTCGCCTCCCAGCTGGGGGTGGGCGTCGCCGACGGGGTCCGGGACGCCATGGAGGCCATGGCGGACCGGATCGGCATCGTCTCGGCCGAGCGGGTCCGCGACGAGCTGGTCAAGCTCGTGCTCGGCGCCAGCCCGCGCGCGGGCATCGACCTGCTGGTGGAGACCGGCATCGCCGACCTGGTCCTGCCCGAGGTGGCCGCGCTCCGCCTCGAGACCGACGAGCACCACCGGCACAAGGACGTGTACCAGCATTCGCTGACGGTCCTGGAGCAGGCGATGGACCTCGAGACCGGCCCGGACGGCCCCGTCCCCGGACCCGACCTCGTCCTGCGCCTGGCGGCACTGCTGCACGACGCCGGCAAGCCGGCCACCCGCCGGTTCGAGCCGAACGGGTCGGTCAGCTTCCGCCACCACGACGTCGTCGGCGCCAAGATGGTGCGCAAGCGCCTGCGCGCGCTGCGCTTCGACAACGACACGACCAAGGCCGTGTCCCGGCTCGTCGAGCTGCACATGCGCTTCTACGGGTACGGCGAGGCGGGGTGGACGGACTCGGCGGTCCGCCGCTACGTGACCGACGCGGGCGAGGTGCTGGAGCGGCTGCACCGCCTGACCCGTTCCGACGTCACGACGCGGAACCGGCGCAAGGCCGAGCGGCTCGCCTTCGCCTACGACGACCTCGAGCGCCGCATCGGGGAGCTGGCCGAGCAGGAGGAGCTCGCGGCCGTCCGGCCGGATCTGGACGGCCAGCAGATCATGGCGATCCTGGGGATCCCGCCCGGACCGCTCGTGGGGCGCGCGTACAAGCACCTGCTGGAGATCCGCCTCGACGAGGGCCCGCTGCCGGAGGAGGCCGCGGCCGAGGAGCTGCTGCGCTGGTGGTCCCGACAGCCCGAGTCCGCTGCGGCCGGTCCGGGGGCGGCGCAGTGACCGGCACGGCCGGCGCGCCGGCGTCGCCGGACCCGCAGGCGCCGCCCGCGGGACCGCGGTTGTGGCTCGTTCGGCACGGCGAGACCGAATGGTCGCGCGCCCACCGCTACACGGGCCTCACGGACCTGCCGCTGACGGACGAGGGGCGCCGCGAGGCCCGGATCGCGGGCGAGAAGCTCGCCGCGGTGCGCGAGGCCGGGGTCGACTTCGGGCTCGTGCTCACCAGCCCGCTCGCCCGGGCGCGCATGACGGCGGAGCTGGCCGGGTTCCCGGACGCCGCCGTCGAGCCCGACGCGCACGAGTGGGACTACGGCGACTACGAGGGGGTCCGCAGCGCCGACCTGCGGCGCGAGAACCCGGACTACCTCATCTGGGACGACGGCGTGGCCGGCGGCGAGGGCCTCGGGGACGTGGGCGCGCGCGCCGACCGTGTCGTCGCCCGGGTCCGCGCCGCGCTGCCCGACGGCGGGGACGCACTCCTCTTCGCCCACGGGCACTACCACCGGATCCTCGCCGCGCGCTGGCTCGGGTTGCCCCCGGACGCCGGGCGGCACTTCGTGCTCGGCACGGCGCAGCTCTGCCGGCTCGGGTGGGACAAGCGGACCCCCGCCGTCGAGCTCTGGGGCTTCTAGGACCGCCGGCCCCGCCGCCACCACTCCACCGGCCAGGGTCCGGCGTGTCGGGGCGGACACGCCGCGGAGCCGCGTGTTCTTGCCGATTTCCTCCCCGACGGGCTGGCGCGCCGCCGCCCTCCCGTGTACCCTCGACATTGTGATTGGGGGTTCTCAATGAGAATCCGCGGTCCGCGGACCAAGATCGGAGCGCCGGGATGCCGGCGCGGGAGCCCGTAAGGAGGTGGGAATGATGGTTTCGATGACGGAGATCGGCGGAGTGTTTGGCACTCCCGCGTGCTTCCGCGCCCGGAGGCACCACCCCGCCTCGGGGGCCTTCCACCGCTAGTCCGCCTTTCGGCGTCCGCGGCGGACGCTGCTCCCGGGGCCTCGCACCAGAGGTCCACTCGAGGAAGAGCAGCAGCCATGTCCGCCCTGAACGCCACCGCCACCACCACTCCCCGCAGCGCCGAGCTGATCTTCTCCGGCCCCGAGGTGCTCCGCGCCCGGCCGTCGAAGCGCTCTGCGCAGGGCAAGCGGCCCATCGACGCAGCCGTGGGGGGAGGTGACACGCATGCGTGAGCGCAAGCGCCGCGAACGCCGGGACCCGTCCTGGCTGTCCACGAGCTACAACCCGCAGCCCCGCGCCCGCCACGAGGTCCAGATCCCCGTGGAGATGCTCTACCGCATCAGGTAGGCGACACGCCGCCGGCACGAGCCGGCCAGATCAGCGGTCGCTTCACCAGGAGGGCACGTGGACGCCACCATCACCGCACGCAAGGCCCGCCGGCCGGTCCGGCGGGCCTTGCCGCGTTCCCGAGACGGGCCTGGGGCCCGAGGCCCGGCCGGCCGGGGCTACCGTGCCGCCCGATGGGGGCCGACGCCGGAGCGCGTGGCCCAGACCACACCTTCGGTCGCGCGCTGGTACGTTGAGCGTGGCGGAGCCGCCCGCTCCGCAGGACCACCGCGGCGCACCGGGAGGACACGACGATGACGGCCCTCGAGACCCAGGACACCAGCGACCTCGCCATAGCCTCCCGCGCGAACCCCAAGCCGATCGTCGAGATCGCCGCCGCGGTCGGGATCCCGGAGGGGGCGCTCGAGACCTACGGCCGCTACAAGGCAAAGGTCGACGTCCGCGCCCTGCCGGCCGCGGACCGGGCACCCGGGCGGGTCGTCCTGGTCAGCGCCATGTCGCCCACGCCCGCCGGGGAGGGCAAGTCCACGGTGACGGTGGGCCTCGGCGACGCCCTCGCGCGCTCCGGGCGGCGCACCGTCATCGCGCTGCGGGAACCCTCCCTCGGACCGATCTTCGGCATGAAGGGCGGGGCCACCGGTGGCGGCTATGCCCAGGTCCTCCCGATGGAGGACATCAACATGCACTTCACGGGGGACTTCCACGCCATCACGAGCGCCAACAACCTGCTCGTGGCGCTGCTCGACAACCACCTCCAGCAGGGCAACGCGCTGGACATCGATCCCCGGCGGGTGGTCTTCAAGCGGGTCATGGACATGAACGACCGGGCGCTGCGGCACATCGTGGTGGGCCTCGGGGGCCCGGGCGAGGGCATGCCCCGGGAGGCAGGCTTCGACATCACGGTCGCCTCCGAGGTCATGGCCGTGTTCTGCCTCGCCACGGACCTGGGGGACCTCAAGGCGCGCCTGGCCCGGATGACCGTCGCCTTCACCAGGGACCGGCGCCCGGTGACGGCGGCCGACCTCGGCGCGGAGGGCGCCATGGCCATGCTGCTCAAGGACGCCATCAAGCCGAACCTGGTGCAGACCATCGGGGGCACCCCGGCCCTGGTCCACGGGGGCCCGTTCGCGAACATCGCCCACGGGTGCAACTCGGCCATCGCCACCAACACCGCCCGCCGGCTGGCCGACGTCGTCGTCACGGAGGCGGGCTTCGGCGCCGACCTCGGGGCCGAGAAGTTCATGGACATCAAGGCCCGCTACGCCGGGTGCGCCCCCTCCGCGGTCGTCGTCGTCGCGACCGTGCGCGCCCTGAAGATGCACGGCGGCGTCGCCCGGGACGCCCTGTCCGCGCCGGACCCGGGCGCGGTGCTCGCCGGGACGCCGAACCTGGCCCGGCACCTGGAGAACGTGGCGAAGTTCGGGATCGCCCCCGTGGTGGCCGTGAACCGGTTCCCGACGGACAGCGACGCGGAGTTGCGCGCCGTCGTCGACTGGTGCGCCGCGCGCGGCGTGCCCGCGGCGGTCGCCGACGTGTGGGCGCGGGGCGGCGAGGGCGGGGAGGAGGTCGCCCGGCTGGTCGGCGACGCCCTGGACCAGGGCCGGGAGTCGAATCCCCTCTACCCGCTGGAGCTGCCCGTCGAGGAGAAGCTCGAGCTGCTGGTCCGCGAGGTCTACGGCGGCGACGGCGTCGAATTCTCCCCGGCCGCCCTCCGGACCCTGGAGCTCATCCGCGAGAACGGGTGGGGCTCCCTGCCCGTGTGCGTGGCCAAGACCCAGTACTCGTTCTCCGACGATGCCACGCGCCTGGGTGCGCCGGACGGGTTCACCGTGCACGTGCGCGAGCTGATCCCGAAGACGGGCGCGGGGTTCATCGTGGCCGTGACGGGCGCGGTCATGACGATGCCGGGGCTGCCCCGGCATCCGGCGGCGCTGCGGATGGACGTCGACGCCGAAGGGAACACGGCCGGCCTGTTCTAGCCCGTGGCGCCCGGCGATGCCACGGGCCGCGTCGAGGCCCGCCGCCGCGACAGGGCGCCGTGGGACCACGGGGGCGCGGCACCGCCCATGCGAAGGGCCCCGACACCCCCCGGGGAGGAATCTCCCCCAGGGGGCGCCGGGGCCCCTGACCGCGTCCGGTCTAGCGCTCGATGTCGCCGCGGATGAAGGCCTCGACCTTCTCGTGGGCGACGTCGTCGTTGTACTGCTCCGGCGGCGACTTCATGAAGTAGGACGACGCCGAGAGGATCGGGCCGCCGACACCGCGGTCCGCGGCGATCTTCGCGGCGCGGATCGCGTCGATGATCACGCCGGCCGAGTTCGGGGAGTCCCAGACCTCGAGCTTGTACTCCAGGGAGACCGGGGCGTCGCCGAAGTTCCGGCCCTCCAGGCGGACGAACGCCCACTTGCGGTCGTCGAGCCAGGACACGTAGTCGGACGGGCCGATGTGCACGTCGTCGTCGGTCAGCGCCGCGGACGTGTTCGACGTGACGGCCTGCGTCTTGGAGATCTTCTTGGACTCCAGGCGCTCGCGCTCGAGCATGTTCTTGAAGTCCATGTTGCCGCCGACGTTCAGCTGGTACGTGCGGTCCAGGACGACGCCGCGGTCCTCGAACAGCTTCGCCATGACGCGGTGCGTGATGGTCGCGCCGATCTGGCTCTTGATGTCGTCGCCGACGATGGGCACGCCGGCCGCGGTGAACTTGTCGGCCCATTCCTTGGTGCCCGCGATGAACACCGGCAGCGCGTTGACGAACGCGACGCCGGCGTCGATGGCGCACTGCGCGTAGTACTTGGCGGCCTGCTCGGAGCCGACGGGCAGGTAGCAGACGAGGACGTCGGCCTTCGCGGCCTTCAGCTCGGCGACGACGTCCACGGGCTCCGCGTCGGACTCGACGATCGTCTCGCGGTAGTACTTGCCCAGGCCGTCGAGGGTGTGGCCGCGCTGGACCTGGATGCCGGTCGGCGGCACCTCCGCGATCTTGATGGTGTTGTTCTCGGACGCACCAATGGCGTCGGAGAGGTCCATCCCGACCTTCTTGGCGTCCACGTCGAAGGCCGCGACGAACTGCACGTCGTTGACGTGGTACGGACCAAACTGGACGTGCATCAGGCCGGGGACAGTCGTTCCCGGGTCGGCGTTCCGGTAGTACTCGACGCCCTGCACGAGCGATGCGGCGCAATTGCCCACGCCGACAATGGCGACCCTAATGGGATGGTCCGACAACGTGACTCCTCGGGAAATTCTTGGTGCTGCGCGGCTTGAGCGCAGGTGTAACCTCGTAGATTCTACGTGAATGCGCGGAGTGCTCGCGCCCGGGTGCTCAGCGCGCCCCGCCGCCCACTGCCGCCAGGGTCTCGGCATGGCCCCGGCGCACGGCCTCCGGGGCCGCGTCCGTCCACCAATCCTCCGGCACCGGCTGCCCCCGGAGCGCGGCGGCTCCCGGCGGCAGCAGCAGGCCGAGCGACGCGAGCGTCCCGGACGGCAGGGCCCGCAGCGTCTGCCCCCGCCGCAGCCCGCGCAGCCGGAACTCGACCGGCATCGTGTACGGGTGGACGCGGACCCGGGGATGCGGTGCCAGGGCCTCGAGGACCGACCGCGGCTCCCTGGGGTGCGGGAAGTAGCCGACCGGGCCCTCCTCCGCCAGCCCGAGCACCCAGCCCACGAACGGCCCCTCGCGGACGAGCCCGTCCGCGACGAGCGAGGATCCGACCACGACCGTCGGCTCGTCGACCGGCTCCGGGACGGGAAGGCTCGCGAGCCATTCGAAGCCGTGGCGCTCGAGGTGGCCCCCCACGGAGCGGTAGCCGGCCTCGAGGCCGGGCGGGACGGGCAGCGCCGTGACCGCGAGGAGCCGGCCACGCCGGGCGAGGCGGCGCAGCCGGTGCCAGGCGGCCAGGCCGAGGGCGCGGCGGCCCGGGCCGCGGGGCGGGCCCGGCCGGACCAGCGGCCGGGGCCCGTCCGCGGAGAGGTCCCGGAGGAGGTCCAGGGTGGAGAGGCGCTCGTCGAGGACCACGACCTCGCCGACGCGGCCGGACGCCAGGAGCGCGCGCTGCACCCGTCCCGAGTAGGCGTCGCCGACGACCCACCGATCGGCCCCCGCACGCCCGGCCGGCGCGGGGAAGGGGGCGGGCGCCCCCAGGACGAATCCCGGCGGCAGGTGCGGCCCGGCCGCGGGCCACCACGCGTCGAGGCCCCGCAGGCCCGCGCGGGGGCGCACCAGCGTGGCCTCGCCCAGCAGGCCGGCATTGTGCGCCTCGACGGCCCCGAGCAGCTGCAGCGGGGACTCGATCCAGGCGCGGGCCATCCCGCGGCGGGGCCGCGGCACCTCCACCCCGGCGCGGGCGCGCGCCGACGCGGGCCCCGGCACGCGGAGCGGCGCGCGGCGTCCGCTGGGGGTCATGGCCGGGCCGTCCGGAGTCTGGGCTGCATCCGCCCACGCTAGCCACGCCCGCTTAACGGCCCGTGGCCCGGGGATGAAACACCGGTGCGCGGGGGCGGGCCGCCCCGTGGCCGGGAGGGGGCGGAGCCGGGACGTCGGTCCCGGGCCCCGGTGGCCAGTCAGTAGGCTGGCCCCATGCCCGAGCCGCAGGGACCGAGGACCAGACCGGTGCGCACCACCGTGCCCACCCGCAACGACCCCCTGTTGCGCCGGCTGGCGGAGGCCGTGGGCGGACCGCTCGGCAGGCACGCCGACCCGGGCCGGGTCGCCCCCGGCTTCTGGACCATCGAGCGGGTCCTTGTCCTGCTGACCGTGGCCGCGGCGCTGCTCGCCGTCGCCGCGAAGAACCTGTGCCGCGTCCACGGGTGGGGCGGGAACAACGCCTACATCTGGGCCTGCTACTCCGACTGGCCGGCCCTGTTCCATGCCCGCGGGCTGGCCGAGAACGCGCTGGCCCCCTTCGCGGCCGGCGCCCAGTTCGAGTACCCGGTGCTGATGTCCCTCGTCGCCAGCGCCACGGCCCTGCTCGTGCCGCCCGGGGACTACGACCGGGCCCTGGCCTACTTCGACGTCAACACGCTCTGCGTCGTCGCGCTGTGGATCGCCACCGTCGTCGCCACGGCCCGCACGGCGGGGCGGCGGCCCTGGGACGCCGCGATGGTCGCCCTCGCCCCGGGAATGATCCTCGCGTCCACCATCAACTGGGACCTCTGGGCGGTCGCCGCGCTGGCCGCGGCGATGCTGGCGTTCGCCCGCGGCCACACCCTGGCCGCGGGCGTGTTCATCGGCCTCGGCACGGCAGTGAAGCTCTACCCCCTGCTGTTCCTCGGGGCCGTGCTGGTCCTCGCCCTGCGGACCGGCCGCTACGCGCCCCTGGCCCGGACCGCGGCGGGGGCCGCCGGCGCATGGCTGGCCGTCAACCTCCCGCTGATGCTGACGAACTACCCGGCGTGGTCGCACTTCCTCGCGTTCACCCGCGAGCGTGGCGCGGGGCTCTCCTCCGTGTGGCACGCCTGGAACACGGCGGCCGGCTCGATCCCGGCCCTCGCGCCCGTGGACGCCGAGACCATCAACGCGGCGGCGTTCTGGCTCTTCGCGGCGGCCTGCGCCGGCGTCGCCGTCCTGGGGCTGGTGGCCCCGCTGCGGCCCCGCACCGCCCAGCTGGTGTTCCTGACGGTCGCCGCGTTCGTCCTGGTGAACAAGGTGTACTCGCCGCAGTTCGTCGTGTGGCTGATCCCCCTCGCCGCCCTCGCCCTGCCGCGGTGGCGCCCGTTCCTGGTCTGGCAGCTCGTCGAGGCGCTCCACTTCGCCGCGATCTGGATGTACCTGTACGCCCAGTCCGCCGACATCAAGGCGCAGCACACGTTCCCGGAGTCCTTCTACGTCTGGGCCGTGCTCGGGCACATGGTGGCCACGGCCTACCTCATGTACCGGGTGGCTCGCGACGTGCTCGTGCCTTCCGGGGACCCGGTCCGGCGGGTCGGCCAGGAGGATCCGCAGGCCGGCCCGTTCGCGGGCGCCCCCGACCGGTTCACGCTGCGGCCGCACCTGGTCCGCCGCCGGAGCCGCGACCAGGCCCGGGCCGGGTCCCGCGACCGGGCACGCCTCGGGTCCCGCGGCCGGGTCCCCGTGCCGTGAGCGGCGCCGCGCCGGCCGGGGACGCCGGGACGCCGGCCTTCGGGCCCACCGTCCTGCGGCTGCTGCGCACGAGCCTGCACGCATCCTTCGCCGTCCTGCTCGCCGTCGGCACCGTGCGGGCGCTGGCCCCGGGGCCGGCGGCCGCGGACGGCGCGTGGGCGCCCGCCATTTCCGCGGGCGTGGCCGTCCTCGCGGCCGGCTACGCGTCGGGTACCGCCGCCGAGCGGCGCAGGGGCCCGTCGCTGGCGCGCTCCCGGGCGGCGCGCTGGTGGCTCGCCGGGATCGTCGTGGCCTGGGTGGCGCTGCTGGCGCTGCACCCGGACTTCAGCTGGCTGGCGTTCCCGCTGTTCTTCCTGCACCTGCACGTCCTCGGACCCCGGCACTCCCTGGTCGCCGTGGCCCTGCTGGTGGCGGCCGTCGTCGGCGCCCAGGCCTGGCACGCCGGCCGCCTTTCCGTCCCGATGGTCCTGGGCCCCCTGGCCGGCGCGGCGGCCGCCGTCGTGCTCGGCACGGCCTACCGGGCGTTGCTCGAGGAGGGCCGCACGCAGCGCCGCGTGCTGGATGAGCTGCGGCGCACGCGCGCCGAACTGGCCGCCGAGCAGCGCAGGGCCGGGGCCCTGTCCGAGCGGGAGCGGCTGGCGCGCGACATCCACGACACCCTCGCGCAGGGCCTGTCCAGCATCGTCCTCATGGCGCGCTCGGCGGCCACGGACCTCGGCGCGGGCCGCCCGGGTGCCGCCGCGGAGCGGCTCGCCGAGGTCGAGGCGACGGCGGCCGAGAACCTGGCCGAGGCCCGCCGCTTCGTCCGGGGCCTGGCGGACGACGACGCCACCACCAATGCGGCGGCGCTCGCCGGGCGGCTGCGCCAGCTGTGCGCGGCCACGGAGCGGGCGGCTGCGGCCCGCGGGGCGGCCCTCGAGTGCCGCTTCGTCGAGGACGGGGACCCGGGCCCGCTCCCGGCGGCCGCGTCCGACACCCTGCTGCGCGCCGCGCAGGCGTCCCTGGCGAACGTCGTGGAGCACGCGCGCGCCGGCCGCGCCGTCGTCTCCCTGGGCCACCACGGCGACGCGACGACACTGGACGTGTTCGACGACGGCGCCGGCTTCGACCCCGCGGAGGCGCCTGCGTCCCCGCGGCCGGACGGGACCGGGTTCGGCCTGGCCGGCCTGCGCGCCCGCGTCGCGGCGGCCGGCGGCTCCCTCGCGGTGGAGTCCGCCCCCGGGGACGGCACCGTCGTCGCCGTCCGGATCCCCGCGGCAGGGGGAGCCGCGTGACCGACGGACTGCGCCTGCTCCTCGTCGACGACCACCCCGTGGTCAGGGCGGGGCTGCGCGCCGTGCTCGACGCGGCGGAGGGCCTGCGCGTGGTCGGGGAGGCCGGCGACGGGCGGGAGGCGCTCGCCCTCCTGCCCCGGCTGGCCGCCCGCGGCACGCCCGCCGACGTCGTGCTGATGGACCTGCAGATGGAGGGCATGGACGGGGTCTCGGCGACGCGCGCCATCCGCGCCGGCGACGGGCCGCCCGTGGTCGTGCTGACGACGTTCGACACGGACGCCGACCTCCAGGCCGCCCTCGCGGCCGGCGCCGCCAGCTACCTGCTCAAGGACGCGCCGCTCGAGCGGGTCGCGGAGGCCGTCCGCGCCGCGGCCGCGGGGCAGACCGTCCTGACGCCGGGGGCCCGCGCGCGGCTCGCCGGGACCCGCCGGCCCGACGCGTCCCACCCCAGCCCCCGCGAGCTCGAGCTGCTCGGGCTCCTGGCCCAGGGCCTCACCAACCGGCAGATCGCACGCAGCCTCTTCATCTCCGAGTCCACGGTCAAGACCCACCTGCTCCATCTCTACGCGAAGCTCGGCGTCGAGAACCGCACGGCCGCCATCGACGCCGCCCGCCGCCGCCGCCTCATCCGCTAGGGGCGGCGGCGGCCCCTCCGGGGCACCCGTGGACCCGCCCCTGGGCGTACCCCCTGGCCCGCCCGGGGGATCCCCTAGATGATTAATTCCCATTGATATGGGGGTTTTAGTGGTCGTAGGCGGTGAGTGAGCGCTTGCTGGGGGCGTTGGTTTTCCAGTTGTGCCAGATGCCGGCGGCCATGGCGAGGAGTTTGGAGGCGACGCGGGCGTAGACGCCTTCGATGGTGCGTGCGCCGTGGTGTTCGAGGCCGAGCTGGCCCTTGAGGGTGTCGAAGACGGACTCGATCCATTGGCGGATGCGCCCGAAGCTGCCGAAGCGGGGCTTTTCGTCCTTGCGGTCCGGGCGGAGCAGGTGGGCGCCGAGGTCCTCGGTGACGAAGGCCTCGAAGTCGCGGCCGGCGAAGCCCTTGTCGCCGAGGAGGACCTGGCCCTGCCGGACGAGGTGGTGGTTGGCCTGCAGGAGCGCCTGGGTGACTTCGCGTTCCCCGAGCTTGGGGTTGGCCAGTCCCCAGATCACCGGCATCCCATCGGGGCGCTGATGAGGTAGAGGCGCAGCCCCCAGAAGAAGCGGGAGTGCGAGGCGCAGTAGCCGTAGCCGGCGTCCCCGGCGAGGTCGGAGCGGTTGACGGTCTCGCGGGAGGTGCCGCAGGGCACCGGGGTGGAGTCGACCAGGCGCAGGATCTCGTGCTAGGACTCGGTGTCCCGGGCCAGGGCGGTGATGGCCGCGGAGATCAGCGGGCCGGCGGCGCGCACGCGCTTGTTGTAGCCGGATTGGTGCGGGATCCCGGGGAACATCCCGCTCAGGTGGGTGCGCGCGTAGCGGATCCACCGGGTTTCCGAGGACGGGCCGTGGAGCAGGTGCTGGGCGACGACCAGGCAGAGCAGCTCGGCATCGTCCAGGGCGGCCTTGCGGCCGCGCCGGCCGGCGCGGGTGTGCCCGAGATCGGGCAGGACACGGTCGGTGAGGAAGACGTAGAGTGTTGTCAGGAGGGTGTTGAGATTATTGTTCACACCTTTGTTTTAACGCCCTCCGCCTACGATTAACAGGCCCCCGGCGAAAACGCCGGGGGCCTGTTTCACACCCAGGGCATTTAGGACTTACTCATCTAGTCCGCAGGGAGCATGCCGGGGCCGCCCAAGATCATCCTCCGGAGCGGCGACCGGGAGGGGCGCCGTGGATAGCGTGGGGGCCATGATCCAGGCACACTCGCTCGCGAAGAGCTACGGCCCCAAGCGCGCCGTGGACGGCGTCACGTTCACGGTCCACCCGGGCCGCGTGACCGGCTTCCTGGGACCGAACGGGGCCGGGAAGTCGACGACCATGCGGATGGCAGTCGGGCTCGACCGGCCCACTGCCGGCCGCATCACCGTGAATGGCCGCGACTACGGCCGGCATCCGGCCCCGCTCCAGGAGGTCGGGGCGCTGCTGGACGCCAAGTCGGTGCACCGCTCCCGCACGGCCCGCGGCCACCTGTCCGCGCTGGCCGCGACGCACGGCATCGGCCGGCGCCGCGTCGACGAGGTCATCGACCTGACCGGGCTCGGCCCGGTCGCCGGCAAGCGGGTCGGCGGGTTCTCCCTCGGCATGGGCCAGCGGCTGGGGATGGCCGCGGCGCTGCTCGGCGACCCCCGGACGCTGATCCTGGACGAGCCCGTGAACGGGCTCGACCCGGAGGGCGTGCTCTGGGTCCGCCACCTCGCGCGCAGCCTCGCCGCCGAGGGCCGCACCGTGTTCCTCTCCTCCCACCTGATGAGCGAAATGGCCCAGACCGCGGACCACCTGGTCGTCATCGGCCGCGGCCGGATCGTCGCGGACGCCCCCATCGCCGACGTCCTCCACGGGGCCGGCCGGACCCGCACGCGCGTCCGGACCGACGCCCCGGAGGCCCTGGCCCGGTCCCTCGCCGCCCCCGGCGTGGAGATCGCCACGCTGGACGCGGACACGCTCGAGGTCCTCGGCGCGGACCCGCGCGACATCGGCCGCCGCGCCCTCGACGCGGGCGTCCTCGTGTACGAACTGACCCCATTGACCGCCTCCCTGGAGGAGGCGTACATGCAGCTGACCCAGGATGCCGTCGAGTACGCGTCCAGCCCGCCCCCCGGGGCGGCGCCCGGGGCCGGCGAGACCATCACCGCCGGAAAGCAGGCATGACCATGGCCGCCAGCTCCGCCTCCGTCCCCTCCACCGTCGGGGTCACCTTCCGCCGCGTCCTGCGCTCCGAGCTGCTGAAGTTCACGTCGCTACGCTCGACGGTCGTGCTGCTCCTGTGCACCGTTGCCGTCATGGTCGGCTTCGCGGCCCTCGCCGCCTGGGGCATCGGCACCATGCTCGAGGCCACCGGCGGCGACCCCACCGCGATGGGAGGCCCTTCCGGGACCGGGGACATGGTCCACACGCTGTCCGGAACCGGAATCTCTTTCGCGCAGCTGATCGCCGGCTCCCTCGGGGTCCTGTGCATCGCCTCGGAATTCACCACGGGCTCGGCCCGCTCCACCTTCGCGGCGGTGCCTACCCGCCAACCGGTGTTCTGGGCCAAGGCGGCCATCGTCGCCGTGGCGGCCTTCGCCGTCGCCTTCGCCTCGATGCTGCTGGCCTACGCGGTGATCACGCCCATCGGCGAGGCCTACGGCCTGGGCCTGTCCTTTGGGGCGGAAACCCACCAGCGGATGCTGTGGATCGGGAGCCTGTACGTGGCCGCCGTCGTCCTCATCGGGTTCGCGCTCGGAGCGCTGTTGCGCAATTCGGCCGGAGCCATCGTCTCGCTCGTGGCGCTGGTGTTCGTCCTGCCCATGGCCCTGTCGCTGATCCCCGCGGACTCCGTGCGGGACGCGTCCCGCTTCACCCCCAGCGAGGTGTCCAACCTGCTGATCCTCGGCCCGGACTACGCGCCGAACGCCCTGGAGCTGTGGCAGGGCTGGGCAACGCTCGGCGCCTGGGTGGCCGTCCCGCTCGCCCTGGCCGCCCTGGTGCTCCAGCGCAGGGACATCTAGGCCCCACCGGAAGGCCCCAGACCAGGCGGGGCCGGCGGAGCGAACGGCCGCCGGCCCCTCCTTCAGTACCCGACCACGGATAGGCTGGAAGCATGCAGGGGGAGGACGAGCCGCGGGGGGCGGCGGTAGCGCCGGACGCGACCTTCGCGCAGCTGGAGAGCCGCCGCCGCGGCCCCGTGCGCCGGTTCCTCCACGCCCATCCCGTCGCCGCCGACTTCATGCTTGCAGCGGCATACTTGCTGGTCATGGCCATCTCGGTCGTCCCCTCGCTCGAGGCGGGACACCGGATCCCGGCCGCGACGACGGCGGCCACGGCCGTGCTGCTGCTGTGGCGGCGCCAGCGGGCGCTCGCGGTGCTCGCGGCGACGGTCGTCCTTTCGACGGTCGGCGGAGCGGCGGACCCGGCCTTCGCGTTCACCGACTGGGGCGTCTGGCTGACCCTCTACGCGGCGTCGACCCAATATGCCTCCAAGCGCATGTTCGTCATCGCCGTGCTGGCGAGCGCCGTCCAGATCCTGCTGCTGTTCTTCAGGGTCCTGCCCGCGTCCCTGTCCGGGGAGGCGGGGGCCCGCGACGGACTCGCCGCCATGGGCAACCCCGGGGAAGCCGTGTGGCTCCTGGCGGCACTGCTCGCGGTCGGAAACCTGGCCGCGGTCGGCATCGGCGCGTCCGTGCGCAACAACCGCCTGCACGACGCGGAGCTCGCGAACTGGGGCTGCCGCGTCAGCACGCTGGCCCAGGTGGCCGAGCGCAACCGGATCGCGCGGGAGATGCACGACGTCGTGGCCCACTCCCTCTCCGTGATGATCGCGCTGTCCGACGGCGCCGCCGTCGTCATCAAACGGGACCCCGAACGGGCCTCCGAGGTGTTGCGCGAACTCTCGGCGACGGGCCGCGGGGCGCTGGCGGACATGCGCCGCGTGATCGGCGTCCTGCGGGACGGGACCAACGCCCCGCTGGCTCCGCAGCCCGCGAGCTCGTCCCTGCGCGAGATGCTTGACGGCTTCCGCGTCGCCGGGCTGCCGCTGGAGTTCACGCAGGAGGGCACGCCCCTGCCCGACGACGCGGCCTTCCAGCTCACCGTCTACCGGATCGTCCAGGAGTCCCTGACGAACGTCCTGCGCTACGGCCGCGGCGTGGCCCGCGTCGAGGTGGCCATCGCGCGCGACGGCGACACCGTCCGACTCCGCGTCGCCGACGACGGACAGTTGGCCGGCCAGCCCCGCGAGACGATCGGCAGCGGGCAGGGGCTCCGGGGCATCGCCGAGCGCGCCGCCATCTACGGCGGCTCCGCCTACGCCGGGCCAGGGCCCGCCGTCGGCTGGGTCGTCCACGCCATCCTCACGGTCCCCCGCGAGGGGGACGTCCCGCACACCCCGGAGAGTGACACCGATGAACGAGACCCCGTACGGCGCCCCTGACCACGGCCCCGGCGACCCCGGTGGGGTCACCGTCCTGCTCGTGGACGACCAGCCCCTGCTGCGCATGGGGTTCCGGCTGATCCTCGAGGGCGAACCCGACCTGCGCGTGGCCGGCGAGGCCTCCGACGGCGCCGAGGGCGTGCGGCGGGCGGCCGAGCTGCGGCCCGACGTGGTGCTGATGGACGTGCGCATGCCGGCCATGGACGGAATCGAGGCGACGCGCCGGATCGCCGAGCAGGTCCCGGACTCGCGGGTCATCATCCTGACGACCTTCGACCTCGACGAGTACGCGTTCTCCGGCCTGCAGGCGGGCGCCTCCGCGTTCCTGCTTAAGGACGTCGCGCCCCAGGAACTCGTCAATGCCGTGCGGCTCGTCGCCAGTGGCGACGCCGTCGTCGCCCCCCGCGTCACCCAGCGCCTCCTCGAGACCTACGTCCGGCGGCCCGCCGCGGCCGCCGGGCGGCCGGCCCCGCCGCCCGCGCGCGACCCGCTGCTGGAGGACCTCACCCCCCGCGAGCTGGAGGTCCTGGGGGCCATCAGCGAGGGCCTGTCCAACGCGGAGATCGCCCACCGGTTCTTCCTCTCCGAGGCGACCGTCAAGACGCACGTGCGGCGGATCCTGACCAAGCTGCACCTGCGCGACCGCGTGCAGGCGGTGGTCTACGCGTACGAGACCGGGCTCGTCGTGCCCAGCCAGGGCCTGGACTACTAGGGGGGGCGCCGTGAACATCGAGTTCCTGCGCAACCCCTGGCTCCTCGTCGCCGTCGTGCTGCTCGCCGGGGGAGCGTTCCTGCTCGTGGTGCTCTCCCTCGACGCCGCGGGGTGGGCCTGCCTGGCCGCGGGGCTCGCGGCGCTCGCGTTCGCCCGCTACCGCCAGGGGGTGTGAGCACCGCCGGTAGCATGGCTGGCACCACGCCCCGACCGGGAGGAACCACGCAGCCCATGGCCACGCCGACCGCCGCAGCCACCACCCACGCCCGGGATCTCGGCGAGTTCGTCGCCGCGTCCCCGTCCAGCTACCACGCCGCCGCGGAGGCCGCCCGCCGGCTCGAGGCGGCAGGGTTCGTCCGCCTGGACGAGCGCGAGGCCTGGCCCGCGGGCCCCGGGGCCCGGTACGTGGTGCGCGACGGCGCCGTCATCGCGTGGGCCGTCCCCGAGGGCGCCGGGCCGACGACGGGCTTCCACATCCTCGGTTCGCACACCGACTCGCCGTCCTTCAAGCTCAAGCCCCGGCCCACCACCGGGCGCGACGGCTGGCTGCAGGCCGGGGTCGAGGTCTATGGCGGGCCGCTGCTGAACTCCTGGCTGGACCGCGAACTCGTCCTGGCCGGCCGCGTCGTCACGCTCGACGGCGCCGAGCACCTCGTGCGCACCGGGCCCCTGCTGCGGCTGCCCCAGCTCGCCATCCACCTGGACCGCGACGCGAACGACGGGCTGGCCCTGAACCGGCAGGCCCACCTGAGCCCCGTCTGGGGCACGGGGGACCCCGGCCGGGCGGACCTGCTGGCCGAGGTCGTCGCGGGGACGACCGACCCGGCCGGGGTGGCCGGGTACGACCTGGTCGTCGCGGACGCGCAGGCGCCCGGGCTCTTCGGTGCCGGCGACGAGTTCCTGGCCTCGGGGCGGCTCGACAACCTCTCCTCCGTGCACGCGTCCGCCGTGGCCCTGGCCGGGCACGCGGCCGAGGGGGCGCCGGGCGGGCACATCGCCGTCATGGCCGCGTTCGACCACGAGGAGATCGGATCCGCCACCCGCTCCGGCGCGTCCGGCCCGTTCCTGCAGGAGGTCCTGGAGCGCGTGTCCGCCTCCCTCGGCGCCGACGCCGCGGACCGCGCCCGCGCCTACGCCGACTCCGTCTGCCTCTCCGCGGACGCAGGGCACGCGGTGCACCCGAACTACCCCGAGCGGCACGACCCGGCCAACCGCCCGCTGGCCGGGGCTGGCCCGCTGCTGAAGATCAACGCCAACCAGCGCTACGCCACCGACGCCCACGGCGCCGCCCTGTGGGCCCGCCTCTGCGCGGCCGCCGACTCCCCCTACCAGGAGTTCGTCTCCAACAACACCGTCCCCTGCGGGTCGACGATCGGGCCGCTGACGGCGACGCGCCTGGGCATCCGCACCGTGGACGTGGGCATCGCGCTGCTCTCGATGCACTCCGCGCGGGAGATGTGCGCCGTGGAGGACCCGCTGCGGCTGGCCCGGATCGCCGCCGAGTTCTTCCGCGCGTAGCCGGCGCCGGCGTCGTCCCCTCCACCGGGTCCCGCGGCCGTCCACAGGGCCCCGCCCGGGGCCCGGTGAGGGGCGTCTCGCCCGTTTAGGGTGGTGCCGGGCCATCGGGTAGGATGGTGCAGGCTGTTTGTGCCTTGCCCGCCCCGGGCAAGGCGAACGCCAACGCACAGAACCTCCTGTTACGGAAAGACCGTGACCGCTTAGCCCAAAGGAGGTGGGTTCACATGCGTGCTTACGAACTGATGGTGCTGATCGACCCCGAGGTCGACGAGCGTACCGTCGACCCGACGCTCAACAAGTTCCTCGAGGTCGTCCGCAAGGACGGCGGGAGCATCGACAACGTCGACATCTGGGGTCGCCGCCGCCTGGCCTACGAGATCAAGAAGAAGTCCGAGGCGATCTACGCCGTCGTCAACTTCACCGCGACTCCGGCCACGTCCGCGGAGCTGGACCGCCAGCTGAACCTCAACGAGACGATCCTGCGCACCAAGATCACCCGTCCCGAGGACCAGAAGGTTTCCGCGAAGTAGTTCCCGCGGTTCCGCACCCGTAGTAACCGACGCCAGGAGGCACCATGGCAGGCGAGACCGTCATCACGATCATCGGCAACCTCACCGCTGATCCCGAGCTCCGCTTCACGCCCTCGGGCGCGGCGGTGGCGAACTTCACCATCGCCTCCACGCCGCGGACCTTCGACCGCCAGACGAACGAGTGGAAGGACGGCGAAACGCTGTTCCTTCGCTCCTCCGTGTGGCGCGAGGCCGCGGAGAACGTCGCCGAGACGCTGACCAAGGGCATGCGCGTCATCGCCCAGGGCCGGCTGAAGTCGCGTTCCTACGAAACCAAGGAAGGCGAGCGCCGCACCGTCAACGAGCTCGAGGTCGACGAGATCGGCCCGTCGTTGCGGTACGCGTCCGCGAAGGTGACCCGCGCCCAGCGCTCCGGCGGTGGCGGCGGCGGGTTCGGCGGCGGAAACTCCGGCTTCGGCGGGGGCAACGCCGGGTTCGGCGGCCAGCAGCAGTCCGGCGGCTTCGGCGGGGGCAACCCCGGCCAGGGCGGCCAGGGCGGCGGCTGGAACCAGCCCGCGGACGATCCGTGGTCCTCGTCGGCCGGCAGCAACGCCGGCTGGGGCAACAGCTCCGGCGACGACGAACCGCCTTTCTAGAAACAACCAACATCCACCATCCCGCAGACCCGGTCTGCGGGCTCCAACCATAGAGGAGCTCCACGATGGCTAAGGCTGAACTCCGTAAGCCCAAACCAAAGTCCAACCCCCTGAAGGCCGCTGACATCAAGGTCATCGACTACAAGGACGTCACCCTGCTGCGCAAGTTCATCTCGGACCGCGGCAAGATCCGTGCCCGCCGCGTCACGGGTGTCTCCGTCCAGGAGCAGCGCAAGATCGCCCTGGCGATCAAGAACGCGCGCGAGGTTGCCCTGCTGCCCTACTCCGGCGCTGGCCGCGGCTAAGGAAAGAGGGAACACACCATGGCTAAGCTCATTCTGACCCACGAAGTGACCGGACTCGGCACCGCCGGCGACGTCGTCGAGGTGAAGGGCGGCTACGCCCGCAACTACCTCCTGCCGCGCGGCTTCGCCATCACCTGGAGCAAGGGTGGCGAGAAGCAGGTCGAGGACATCCGCAACGCCCGCGCGGCGCGCGCCGTCGCGTCCCTCGAGGACGCGCAGGCGCTGGCGGCCAAGCTCGGCTCGCAGCCGGTGAAGATCCAGGTCAAGGCCGGCGAGGCCGGCCGCCTGTTCGGCACCGTCAAGCAGTCCGACGTGGCCGCGGCCGTTGAGGCCGCCGGCCTCGGCTCCATCGACAAGCGCATGGTCGAGATGCCCGAGCACGTCAAGTCGCTGGGCAACTACCAGGCCACCGTGCGCCTGCACGAGGACGTCTCCGCCACGGTCGACCTGCAGGTCGTCGCCGCGAAGAAGAAGTAACCACCGCGGCCGCCGCGCCGCACGGCCCACCGCCTCCGGCGGTCCGGGCCACCCCGAGGGGGCCCCGCCTGTCCAGGCGGGGCCCCCTCGCGTCTTGCGAAATGTTGCGGGCCCCCTTTGACGGCCCCTGTGGGGGCCCGTAGCGTGGAGAACGAATCAAGAGAGCCAACGACAAGCCCTGGCTGGTTGGCCGGCAACCCTCTACCGGTAGTGGGGTGCTCCAGGTGACGATTCGGCCTCCGGGAGCCCCCGGACGGCAAGTACCGCACCCGCGGTCCGCTTTGGTGGTACGCGGTGTGCCCAACGCGAAGGACGCACCATGCCGCTCTCCCAGGACCTCAGCCCGTTGGCCCTCCGCAGCTCGTTCGCCCGCTACCCCTCCGGCATCGCCGCGCTCTGCGCGATCGTGGACGGGGAGCCGCAGGGCATCGTCGCGTCCTCCTTCACCGTGGGGGTCTCCCTCGAGCCGCCGCTGGTGATGTTCGCGGTCCAGAACACGTCCCGCACGTGGCCGCTCGTCCGCCAGGCGGGGCGCATCGGGGTCTCGATCCTCTCCGAGCAGCACGACGGCGTGTGCCGCCAGATCGCCTCCCGGGACGGCGACCGCTTCGCCGGCCTCAAGCTCGATTCCACGGACGAGGGCGCGCTCTTCCTGCAGGACGCCTCGCTGTGGCTGGACTGCTCCGTCGAGAACGAGGTCCCCGCCGGCGACCACACGGTGGTGCTGCTGCGCGTCCACGGGCATTCCACCCTCGACGGCGCCGAGGCGCCGCTGGTCTTCCACGACTCCGGGTTCCACACGCTGCGCCGCGACGCCCTGGTCTAGGTTCGTCGAGGCCTCCGGGCCAACCCCCCGTGGAGGGCCGCCTCCGGCCCTTGGAGCACGCCGACGAGAGCCGGGTTCCCCGCACGGGGGAGAAGCCCACCGCGCACATCTCGCCGGCGCGCGTGGTCGCGTCCGGGAACCGGCAGCGCCCGGAGCCGACGCTGCCCTGCCCCCACGTCACCGGGGTGCGCCCGTCGGGTCCCCGATGCGCCGCAGCGACGCCTCGGCGTCCGCGCGTCCGGTGCCGTTGGCCACGGCCGCATCGATCGCCCGGGGGATCGGCGGCCCCGGGACGGGTCTTGGGCCCGCGCCTGCGGAATGTATGCCGGGGCGCAGGCGGATGCCCGGTCCCCGACGCGGGCGGGACCACGGCCACACGCTCCGCATCCGAACGCCGGCGGCGGGCCGCCGGAGGACCCGCCCTCCCCGCCACGTGGACCCGCGCTTGTGGAAAACCGCGGTGGGGCCGTGGATAAACCGCTGGACTAGACCGGATTCGACGGGTTTTCCACGGACCATCCGCGCCACGCCCGACACCCATAGAGTTCCAATCCACAACAGTGGAAACAAGAAACGCCTAGTCAAACGGCGATTATCTCGAAAAATAGTTCTCAATCCACAGGTTCTTCCCCAAGCTGTGCACACAACACGCCGTAATGCCCACAGCTCATCCACACCTCCTGTGGATAACTCGCTTGGCGATCCCCGGGGGCGGGCCTATGGTTGCGGGGTTCCCCCACTATCCACAGGCCCGCCGAATCCACGGCCGGGGCACCGGACCGCCCGCCGGCGGTGCCGGCTGGGATACTGGTGGGGTGCCGGTGCGGCCGCGACGCGGCCGCCGGCTCAGCGGGAAGGGGATACGGTGTCGCTGACGCAGACGGAATCGGGGGCCAGCGCCAGGGAGTCGGACTTCGGGCGCACGCCCCCGCAGGACCTCGTCGCCGAGCAAAGCGTGCTCGGCGGCATGATGCTGTCGAAGGACGCCATCGCCGACTGCGTCGAGGCGCTGCGGGGGGTCGACTTCTACCGGCCGGCGCACGAGTCGATCTTCGAAGCCATCATCGACCTCTACGGCCGCGGCGAGCCCGCGGACGCCGTGACGGTCTCCGACCTGCTGACCAAGCGCGGCGAAATCACCCGCGTGGGCGGGCCGGCCTACCTGCACACGCTGATCCAGTCCGTCCCGACGGCCGCGAACGCCGGCTTCTACGCGGAAATCGTCCGCGAGCGCGCCGTGCTGCGCCGCCTGGTCGAGGCCGGGACGAAGATCGTGCAGATGGGCTACTCGCAGGACGGCGAGGTCGACGCCATCGTCAACGACGCGCAGGCCGAGATCTTCAAGGTCGCCGAGCGCCGCACGGCGGAGGACTACGTGCCCCTCCGGGACATCATCGAGGGCACGGTCGACGAGATCGAGTCGGCGGGCAGCCGCGGCGAGGGCATGATCGGGGTCCCGACCGGCTTCTACGAGTTCGACGAGCTCACCCAGGGCCTGCAGGGCGGCCAGATGATCGTCATCGCGGCCCGTCCGGCCATGGGCAAGTCGACCTTCGCACTCGACTGGGCCCGCTCGGCGGCGATCAAGCACAACCAGACGACGGTGTTCTTCTCCCTCGAGATGGGCCGGAACGAGATCGCCATGCGCCTGCTCTCGGCGGAGGCGAGCATCGGCCTCCAGGACCTCCGCAAGGGCACGGTCAAGGACGAGCAGTGGGGGAAGATCGCTACCACGATGGGCCGGCTCAACGACGCGCCCCTCTACATCGACGACTCGCCCAACATGTCCCTGATGGAGATCCGGGCGAAGTGCCGCCGCCTGAAGCAGAAGCACGACCTCAAGCTCGTGGTCCTGGACTACCTGCAGCTGATGAGCTCCGGCAAGCGGGTCGAGTCCCGCCAGCAGGAGGTCTCCGAGTTCTCCCGCGCCCTGAAGCTGCTGGCCAAGGAGCTCCAGGTCCCCGTCGTCGCGCTCTCGCAGCTGAACCGCGGGTCCGAACAGCGCACCGACAAGAAGCCGATGGTCTCCGACCTGCGCGAGTCCGGCTCGATCGAGCAGGACGCCGACATGGTCATCCTGCTGCACCGCGACGACGTCTACGACAAGGAATCGCCGCGCGCCGGCGAAGCCGACGTGATCGTCGCCAAGCACCGCAACGGCCCGACGAAGACCATCGTCGTCGCGTTCCAGGGCCACTATTCGCGGTTCAACAACATGGCGACCGACGGCGGCGGCTTCTAGCCATGTGCCGGCTGCTCGGGCTCGCCGCCGGGGACGCGCGGGTCCGCGCCACGTTCTGGCTGCTCGAGGCGCCGGACGGCCTGCTCGCGCAGTCCCGGTCCCACCCCGACGGCACCGGCCTCGGCACGTTCCGGGAGGACGGGACGCCCAGGGTGGAGAAGCGCCCGATCGCCGCCTACGAGGACCTGGGCTTCGCGCGGGCCGGCCGCGAGCGCTGGTCGACGACGTTCGTCGCCCACGTCCGGCACGCCACGGCCGGGCGGCGCGCCGTCGAGGACACGCACCCCTTCGAGCTGGAGGGCAGGATCTTCGCCCACAACGGGACGGTCGGCGACCTGGAGCGGCTCGAAGGGCACCTGGGTCCAGACCTGGGACTGGTGCGCGGCGGCACCGACTCCGAGCGCCTGTTCGCTCTGGTCACGCGCGAGATCCGCGCCGCGGGCGACACGGCCGCCGGAATCCGGGCGGCCGTCGGCTGGGTTGCGGAGCAGCTGCCCGTCCGGTCGCTGAACTTCCTCCTCGCCACGGCGACGGACCTGTGGGCGTTCCGCTACCCGGACACCGAGAGCCTGTTCCTCCTGCGCCAGTCCGCGGGCGACGCGGTCCCCGAGGCGACGACCAGCGAGGGAATGCGCGTCCGGGCCGGGACGCTGGCCGGGCACGCCGGCGTCGTCATCGCCAGCGAGCGCATCGGGCCCGCACTGCCCTGGGAGGAGATCGAGCCGGGAACGCTGGTGCACGTGGGCCCCGACCTGGCGGTCACGCGGCAACGGGTGCTCGCCGGACCGCCGGCGCGCCCGATGGCGGCCGGCGACGTCCACCACGTGGCGGCCGACGGCGGGCCGGCCCCTAGTCCTTGACCCGGAGGAACAGGTCCGTGCGCATCGACTCCGGGTCCGCATCGGGGCCGGGTTCCGTGACGTAGACCTCCCACAGCGGAAGCCCCGCCTCGTGGCCGCTGCGCGCGGCCCAGTCCACCAGCGACTGCCAGGCGCCGGGCAGCCCGTCGTAGGGCCCGAGGTGGCTGACCATGGCGACCGCCCCCTCGGGCAGGACCGACGGGACGACGACGAGGCCGTCCCCGGCGGGGTGCTCCCCGGAGAGGCGGTGGTCCACCGCGAAGCCGATCTCCAGGTCGGCCGTGTCATCGGGCAGGCGGTGGTGGAGGGCGAAGGCCGGGCCCACCGGGCTCAGCCCCTCGGCGTCGAGGACGCGGGAGATCGCGGCGAAGGCCCGGTCGTAGAACCCGCGCATCTCTCCCCAGGACATGTCCGTGGCCCGGACGACGGCGGTGCGCGCCTGGGCCACGTGGATGACCGCCGGCTCGCGGCGCGGTTCGAAGTGCGCCTTGGTCATGGCCTGCTCCTCGGTGGTGGGCCGATCCCTGTGCGTGCCACTGTACGACGGCCGGTCGGACGCGGAAAGGGAGGCCCGGTCCGGCGGTGCCGGTGGAGGCGGCCTGCCGGGGCGCGTCCCGGCGGGCTCAGCCGGCCAGGGTCCGCCCCCGCCGCAACCACCGGACCCACGCCTGCAGCATCAGCGCGGCAGCGGCGACCCAGGCGGCCGCAGCGATCCACACGCCGACCTCGCCCGTGCGCACCATGACGCCGATCCCCTCGTGGCGCCCGAAGAAGATGGTCGCCGCCGAGAGCATGCCCAGCGGGAAGACGATGCTCCACAGGCCGGTCTCGTAGCGCAGCGGGTACCGGCGGACCAGGTGCCGCCAGATGCCGAAGACGACCAGGAGGGGGATCCACCACATCCCCACAGCCCAGAGGACGAAGCTCGCCCCGGCGACGAAGGACCGGGTCGAGACGACGGACGGGAACTCCGCGGGCAGGGTGAGCAGCTGGCTCCCGGCGAGCACCGTGATCGCGGTGGCACCCATGAAGATCCAATACGTCGGGCTGAGGTTCTCCGGCCGGTTCGGAACGGTCAACATCCGCAGGGTCACCACGGTGCCGACGATCAGGTACAGCATCACGCCGACGCCCCACATCCCGATGGCCGCGGCCGCGACGAACTGGGTGTGCGTGGTCCGGCCGACGACGGCGAGGGCGGTCGCCATGGACTGGGTCGCGACGACCCAGAGGAACCAGCTGCCGTTGGCATCGTGGAGCACCGGGTGGTCCCTCTCGCGCAGCAGCAGGCTCGCCGGCAGCAGGTACGTCAGCACCACCCACACGCCTCCCGCGACGGCCGCCAGCAGCCGCCCGGATTCGGGATTGCCGGCCAGGTCGTAGTGCAGGGCGAGCACGTTCGCGGCCGCGACGATGGTGAAGAAGCCGAACATGCGCTCCGGGGCCGCCACATCGGAGGCGAGCCTGCCGCGGTGCAACAGGGCCCGCCACACCAGCCCCGCGGTCAGGACCGCGCCCGCGGCGACGGCGATCCAGAACAGGACCCACGACGCCGTGTCCCGGCCCACGAGGCCGAGCCCGGTGGAGAGGATCCCGGTGGCCATGACGAAGGCGAACGCGGCGGGCGGCTGGCCCGCCGCCGCGGCGTCCAGGCGTCCCGCGTGGTGGGCCAGCCGCCCGGCGGGCCGGCGGCGTCCGGCGCTGGCGGTCATGGGCGGTCCTCCCGGGGTCGGTGCCTCCCTAGGCTATCGCCGCTTCAGCCCCCGGCGATGGACTGGATGACCATGACGCGGGCGCCGTCGTCGACCGGCGTCAGCTGGCCCTGCAGGTCCCTGATGTTCTCCTCCCCGAGGAACACGTTCACGTAGCGGCGCACGGCGCCCGTTTCGTCGCGGATGCGACGGGCCAGCACGGGGTGCGGCGCGCACACGGCATCCAAGACGGCGCCGACGGTCGCCTGGGCGGCCCGCGGGCCGGCGCCGCCGTCGTCGCCGCCCAGCGACACCTCGAAACGCCGGCGCCCCGCGGCGGCCGGGGCCAGGACCGCGGGCAACTCAAGCACGACCGTTCCCATGCCCTCCTCCTAGGGGACGACGGCGGCCCGCACGCTCAGCACGTCCGGCAGCCGCTCGGCGACCTGCGTGAAGCCCGAGCCGCCGGGCAGGCTCGCGTAGACGGACCCGCCGCGGGTTCCGAAGTAGATGCCCGGGTCGTCTCCGTGGTCGTCGACCGCGGCGGCGTCCCGGAGCACCGCGTTGAAGTCCGTGTCGGGCAGGCCGGTGTGGATCTCCGTCCAGGACCCGCCGGCGTCGTCCGTCCGCCACACGGAGAGCCGGCCGGTGACGGCGGCCCGGCTGTAGTCGCCCTGCAGGGGGATGGTCCAAACCGTCCCGGGGACCGTCGGATGGGCCAGCATGACGAACCCGAAGTCCGCCGGGAGGCCCTCGGCGATGCTTTGCCAGTGGTCCCCGCCGTCGTCGGAGCGGTAGACCCCGCCGTGGTTCTGGGCGTAGAGCCGCTCGGGATCGCCCGCGTCGGCCGCGATGCGGTGCACGCACTGGCCGAACTCGGGCTCCTGGTCCGGCAGGAACCCGGCGGCGATGCCCCGGTTCACGGCCTCCCAGCTCGCCCCGCCGTCGCGTGTGCGGTAGACGCCCCCGGCGCTGATGGCGACGTGGACGGTATCGGGGTCCGTCGCATGCGGCAGGATCGTGTGCGCCGTCGGGCCGCCGCCCCCCGGGTTCCACTGCTGCCGGTGCGGGTGGTCCCAAAGTGGGCGGTTGAGTTCGAAGTGCCGCCCGCCGTCCGTGGACTTGAAGACCGAGTACGGTTCGCAGCCGGCCCAGACGACGCCCGGCCGGTCCGCGCCGTCGGGCTTGAGGTGCCAGACGCGCTCCAGCGCGGTGTCCGTGTCGGCCGGGAACCTGACCGCGCCCGCCTCGGGCTCCGACCACGTGGCGCCGCCGTCGTCCGAGTAGACGATGGTCGGGCCCCAGTGCCAGTCGAGCAACCCGGCCAGCAGGCGTGTCGAGCCGCCGCGCGTATCGACGGCGACGGCGGAGCATTCGATGTTGAAGTAGTGCGGATCCGTGAGCTCCCAGTGCTCCCGGTCCGTACTGGTGGCCAGCCACAGGCCCTTCTTGGTGCCGATGGCCAGGACGGTGGTGCCGGTGGAAAGGGATGCGCCGCTGGCGGTGGCCGCCGCGGTCGCGGGGTCCATGGTCATGGCCACTAGTGCACCACCGCCGCGACCCTGTGACAAGGGCCACGCCGCGGGTATCCTGCGGGTAGATCCGCAGCGCGCCCAAGAGTATTGAAGTTTCAAGTAAAAGCGGTTAGGCTGGTGCCATGACTCAGACCACCGAACGCCCCCCGGTCCTCTTCCTCAGCCACGGCGCCCCGCCGCTGGCCGACGATGCCCGCTGGACGCGCGAGCTGGCGGACTGGTCCGCCGCGTTCGGCAAGCCCAAGGACATCCTGATGGTCTCGGCGCACTGGGAGAACGCCCCGGTGACCCTGTCCGCGACCCAGCGCCCGACCGAGCTGGTCTACGACTTCTGGGGCTTCCCCCAGAAGTACTACGACGTGCGCTACGACGCACCGCAGGCCCCCGAGCTGGCGCAGGAGGTCTCGAAGCTCGCGGCCTCGCACGGCCACCACGTCGAGCGCGACGAGGAGCGCGGGCTCGACCACGGGGCGTACGTCCCGCTCAAGGAGATGTTCCCCGACGCCGACGTGCCCGTGGTGCAGATGTCGATGCCCACCCTGGACCCCGCCGGCCTGTTCCGGCTCGGCCAGGAGCTCGCCCCGCTGCGCGACCGCGGGACCCTGATCGTCGGCTCCGGGTTCACGACGCACAACCTGCGCTGGTTCAACCCGGCCGGAGGCCCCGACGTCGCCCCGCCGGCCGCCTCGAGCGAGTTCGATCACTGGGCGGAGGAGGCGCTGTCGCGCGGCGACGTCGACTCGGTCCTCGACTTCATCCACCAGGCCCCCGCGGCCCGGGAGGCGCACCCGCGCTCGGAGCACTGGGCGCCGCTGTACGTGGCGCTCGGAGCCGCCGAGGCGTCCACGGGGATCGACGCGAAGACGGCGATCGAGGGGTTCTGGTTCGGGCTGTCGAAGCGGTCCTGGACGCTGACGTAGCGCCGCCGTCGGCCCCCGGCCCCTGGGCCCGGCGGCCGGTCAGCCGCGGCCGATGAACGGCATCCCCGCCGCAGTGACCGTGAGCTGGTTGACGCTGACGGACGGGGGCATCGAGGCGACGAACTCGACGGTCCGGGCCGCCTCCGCCAGATCGAACGCCGGCTCCAGCCGCGTGGACCCGTCCGCCTGCAGGGCGCCCGGCCCCGTGGCGATGCCCTCCATCATCGGGCTCGCCGCGTTGCCGATGTCCAGCTGTGTGCAGGAGATGCCGTAGGGGCGTCCGTCCAGCTCGATCGACTTCGTCAGTCCGGCGACGGCGTGCTTCGTGGCCGTGTAGGCGACGGAGCGCGGCCGGGGCGCCTGGGCGCTGATCGAGCCGTTGTTGATGATCCGGCCTCCGGCGGGGGAGTGGCGGGCCATGCGCCGGAACGCCTCGGCCGCACAGAGCATGGCGCCGGTCAGGTTCACCGCGACGACGGCGTTCCAGTCCTCCGGATCGATCGAGCCGATGTCGGCGCGCGGACCGAAGCTGCCGGCGTTGTTGAACAGGACGTCGAGCCGGCCGAAGCGCCGCTCCGTGGCGTCGAACAGGGTGGCGACGGCCGCGGGGTCCGTGACGTCCGTGGGGACCGTCAGGGCGCGCGGATGGCCGGCCGCCGATGCCTCCAAGGCCGAGGGTGTCCGCCCGGCGAGGGCGACGTTCCACCCGGCCGCCAGGAGCCGGCGGGCCGCGGCGGCCCCGATGCCGCTTCCGGCGCCGGTGACGACGGCGGTGCGTCGCCCTCCGGGCTCGCGGTCCCGCGTGGGGCCGTCCGCCGCATCCCCCGGGTTCCGTGCCGCGTCCTGCTCCATGCCGGACTCCTTCCCGCCCTGCGGCGTGCCGTGTGACGTGGTCCGCTTTGACACCGGACCGAGTGACCGAGTTCACTAGATCCTACTATGCGAGAAAATAATTCCGCATAGTGACATCAGTGTTGGTAATCCGGGGGCGTCACCCGCCTCCGGCCGCCGAAGGGGCAGTCATGACCATCATGGACGACACGCGGGATGCCTTCGGGCAGGACCCGGAAGAGACGGCCGAGTGGATCGAGTCCTTCGACTCGCTCGTCGACGTGCGGGGAACGGTGCGCGCGCAGGACATCATGCGCAGCCTGTGGGGCCGCGCGGGGGAGCGCAGCGTCGAGCTGCCCCTGGTGCACACGACAGACTACGTGAACACGATTCCGGTGGACCAGGAGCCGGAGTTCCCCGGCGACGAGGAGACCGAGCGCCGGTACCGCGCGTGGATGCGCTGGAACGCGGCCGTCATGGTCCACCGCGCCCAGGCGCCCGGCATTGGGGTGGGCGGCCACATCTCGACGTACGCGGGCGCGGCGACGCTCTACGAGGTCGGCTTCAATCACTTCTTCCGCGGCAAGGACCACCCCGGCGGCGGCGACCAGGTCTTCTTCCAGGGACATGCCTCGCCCGGCATGTACGCGCGCGCGTATCTCGAGGGGCGCCTGTCCGAGGCCGAGCTGGACGCCTTCCGGCAGGAGACCTCCCGCGAGGGGCGCGGCCTGCCGTCCTACCCGCACCCGCGGAACATGCCCGACTTCTGGGAGTTCCCGACCGTCTCGATGGGCATCGGCCCGGCGAACGCGATCTACCAGGCGCAGCTGAACCGGTACCTGCACCACCGCGGGATCAAGGACACGTCCCAGCAGCACGTGTGGGCGTACCCGGGCGACGGCGAGATGGACGAGCCGGAGAGCCGCGGCTTCCTGCAGCTGGCCGCGAACGAGAAGCTGGACAACCTCACATTCGTCATCAACTGCAACCTGCAGCGCCTCGACGGCCCGGTGCGCGGCAACGGGAAGATCATGCAGGAGCTCGAGGCGTTCTTCCGCGGCGCGGGCTGGAACGTCGTCAAGGTCGTCTGGGGCCGGGAATGGGACTCCCTGCTGGCCGGCGACAGCGACGGGGCCCTCGTGGACCTGATGAACGAGACCCGCGACGGCGACTACCAGACCTACAAGGCCGAGTCCGGCGGGTTCGTCCGCGAGCACTTCTTCGGCCGCACGCCGGCCACGAAGGAGATGGTCGCCGACCTCACCGACGAGCAGATCTGGAACCTCAAGCGCGGCGGCCACGACTACCACAAGGTCCACGCGGCCTACGCGAAGTCGCTCGAGCGGAACGGCCGCCCGACGGTCATCCTGGCCAAGACGGTCAAGGGCTACGGCCTGGGGCAGCACTTCGAGGGCCGCAACGCGACCCACCAGATGAAGAAGCTGACGCTGGAGGACCTGAAGTCCTTCCGCGACTACCTCCGGATCCCGATCTCCGACGCCGAACTGGAGAAGGACCCCTACCGCCCGCCGTACTACCACCCGGGCATGGATGCGCCGGAGATCCGGTACCTACTGGCGCGCCGGGCCGAGCTCGGGGGCCCCGTGCCGCAGCGACGGGACGCGCCCCTGCCGTTGGCGCTGCCCGACGAGAAGGCGTACGCCGTCGCGAAGCGCGGCTCCGGCAAGCAGCAGGCCGCGACCACGATGGCGTTCGTGCGCCTGCTCAAGGACCTGATGCGGGACAAGGAATTCGGCCACCGGATCGTGCCGATCGTCCCCGACGAGTCCAGGACCTTCGGCATGGACGCGTTCTTCCCGACCGCGAAGATCTACAACCCCGCCGGACAGGACTACCTGTCCGTGGACCGCGAACTCGTGCTCGCCTACAAGGAGTCCCCCCAGGGGCAGCTGATCCACCCGGGCATCAACGAGGCCGGGGCCGTCGCGGCGCTCACCGCGGCCGGCACGTCCTACGCGACGCACGGCGAGCCGCTCGTGCCCGTCTACGTCTTCTACTCGATGTTCGGCTTCCAGCGCACGGGCGACCAGTTCTGGGCCGCCGCCGACCAGATGGCGCGCGGCTTCGTGATCGGCGCGACGGCGGGGCGGACCACGCTGACCGGCGAGGGCCTGCAGCACGCCGACGGGCACTCCCCGCTCCTGGCGGCGACCAACCCCGCCGTCGTCACCTACGACCCGGCCTACGGGTACGAGATCGGGCACATCGTCAAGGCCGGCCTGGAGCGCATGTACGGCGGGAGCCACCCGGACCCGAACGTCATGTACTACCTGACCGTCTACAACGAGCCGATCTCCCAGCCCGCCGAGCCCGACGGGGCCGATGTCGAGGGCATCCTGCGCGGCATCCACCGCGTCGGCGTCTCCGCGGCCGACGGGCCCAAGGCCCAGCTGCTGGCCTCGGGCGTCGCCGTGCCGTGGGCGCTGGACGCGCAGCGGATCCTGGCCGAGGAGTGGGGCGTCTCCGCGGACGTCTGGTCCGTGACCAGCTGGACCGAGCTGCGCCGCGACGGCGTCGCGGCCGAGCGCGAGGCGTTCCTGAACCCGGCGGCCCCCGCGCGCACCCCGTTCGTGGCCAGCCAGCTCGCCGGGGCGGAGGGACCCGTCGTGGCCGTCTCCGACTACGCGTCGCAGGTCCCCGACCAGATCCGCCAGTTCGTCCCGAACCGGTTCGCAACGCTGGGGGCTGACGGCTTCGGCTTCTCCGACACCCGCGCCGCCGCGCGGCGCCGCTTCGGCATCGACGCGGAGTCGGTCGTGGTGCGGACGCTGCAGATGCTCGCGGCCGACGGCGTGGTCGACGCGTCCGCGCCGGCCCGGGCGGCCGAGCGGTACGGCCTGGTCGGCTAGGCCACGCGGGTCCGGGTGGCGCGCCGCCCGGACCACTTCCCGGCGAGACGACCCGCCGCGCGCGAGATGCCCCGGTATGCCGGGGTGTCTCGGACGCGGCGGGTCGTTGGGTGTCCGCCGGGGTGCCTCGGACGCGGCAGGGTGTTTCGGACGCGGCGGGTCGTTTGGTGTCCGGCGGGTCGTCTCGCCGCGGACCGGGGCCGCCGCCGCGCGGGTCCGGGCAGCCGAAAACGGCGGATCCGCCGCCTCACCAACGGATCCGCCGTTTGCCTTCGTGGGCCCGGTGTCGGGCCTAGTGGGACCGCCCCATCCGCAGGCCGGAGAGCAGGCGGCCCCAGACGCCGGGACGCGCCGCCCCGCGCTTCGGGAGCGCGAAGTCGGGATCGAGTCCGCCGGTGGCGTAGAACGGGACGAGGTGCGGCGCGGAGGCCCCCGGGGCCTTCCGCGACGGGGCCGCTGCTGGACGGCCGGTGCGCTTGGTCGTGGTCATGGGAGCCTCCTTAGATTCTCATTATTTCCGTAATTCGGAAAAGATATTCTGAACTACGAAACCAGTATGCGATGGCGCGGGGTCGGGCGCAAGACTTTTCCGGAATCCCGCGCCCGACCTGATCCCTGGTCCTTCCCCTCCGCGCCACGGGCCCGGGGGACCCATCGGTGCGGCATGCGGCCGATGGGCCGACTGGTCCGGCGCGCGTCCGGCGCGACGACTGGCGCGGCCTCCGTCGCGCCGCTCCCGCCGGCGGGCAGCTGTGGGCGGCGCCGATTTCCCCTCGGCCGGAGAACGCATTCCGGTCCGCTCTTGACACACCATATGTGAGCGGCGTTACATTGTGCTCGGAAGAAACATTCCACCATACAGAAACATCGAATCAAGTCGGTCGCGGCCGATGGTCAAGGGTGTTCAGCGCTGAGGTGGAAGCAGTCGAACTGTTGAAAGAGCTGAACCCCATGGACCTGCCGCACTTCAATGCCGCACCCGCCGACGAGGCGCGCGCGTTCCTGCGCCCCTGCGCCGACATCGACCGCTGGATCGACGACATCGTCTCCGGCCGCCCCTACGCCGACCTCGAGGCCCTGGCCGGCCGCGCCCGCACGGCCGCGGATCCGTTCACGCCGGGCGAGGTCGACGCCGCCCTGGCCCACCACCCCCGCATCGGGGAGCGCGCCGGCGGCGACACGGCCGAGGCCCGCCTGAGCCGGGACGAGCAGTCTGCCGTGGACGCCGCGTCGGAGACCGCCCGCCGCATCCTGGCGGGCAACCGCGCCTACGAGGACCGGTTCGGCCGCGTGTTCCTCATCCGCGCCGCGGGTCGCAGCGCCGACGAGATCCTCGCCCACCTCGAGCGCCGGCTGGCCAACACCCCCGAGCGCGAGTCCGCAGAGACCGCCGCGCAGCTGCGCGAGATCGCGCTCCTGCGGCTCCGCGGCGCCGTCGCCTCACCCTGACCCGCCCGACGGCGCCGCCGTCGACCACGTCCACCCGCCCAGGGGCCGCGCCCCCGGCAGCGAAGGAGCACATCGATGAACACCAGTGGCACCGGCACCCAGACCAGCCACATCACCACCCATGTACTCGACACCGGGACCGGGAGGCCTGCCTCCGGTGTCAGGGCCAGGCTGGAGCACCGCAACGCATCCGGCTGGCAGGAGATCGGGACCGGGACGACGGACGGCGACGGCCGCATCCGCGACCTCGGCCCGATCCAGGTTGAAGCGGGAACATACCGGGTCGTCTTCGACACCGGCTCCTACTTCGGGAACCAGGGAACGGAAACCTTCTTCCCCGAGGTGGTGATCGGGTTCGCCGTCGCCGACGCGACCCAGCACTACCACGTACCCCTTCTGATCAGCCCGTTTGCCTACTCGACCTACCGAGGGAGCTAGAAATGACCGCCATCGCCCCGCAGACCGCGAACGGCACCAAGATCGTGCTGGGAAAGAACCAGTACGGCAAGGCCGAGGTCCGCCTGGTCAAGATCACCCGCGACACGGACCGCCACGAGATCGAGGACCTCAACGTCAGCTCGCAGCTGCACGGGGACTTCCTCGCCGCCCACACCGAGGGCGACAACGCGCACGTCGTCGCCACCGACACCCAGAAGAACACCGTCTACGCGTTCGCCCGCGACGGCGTCGGCGCCCCCGAGGAGTTCCTCAAGCGCCTCGGCGACCACTTCACGGGCGAATTCGCCTGGGTGACCGGCGGGCGCTGGGCCGCGGAGCAGTACTTCTGGGACCGAATCCAGGACCACGACCACGCGTTCTCCCGCAACAAGAGCGAGGTCCGGACCGCGATCCTGGAGATCTCCCACGGGACCAAGGACATCGTGGCCGGCATCGAGGGGCTGACCGTCCTGAAGTCCACGGGCAGCGAGTTCCACGGCTTCCCGCGGGACCGCTACACCACGCTGCAGGAGACGACCGACCGCATCCTCGCGACCGACGTGACCGCGCGCTGGCGCTACAACACGGAGGCCGTGAACGGGGGCCGCATCGACTTCAACGCCGTCTACTCCTCCGTGCGGGAGCTGCTGCTCAAGGCGTTCGCCGACACGCACTCGCTGGCCCTGCAGCAGACGATGTTCGAGATGGGCCGCGAGGTCCTCGAGGCGCACCCGGAGATCGACGAGATCCGGATGAGCCTGCCCAACAAGCACCACTTCCTGGTCGACCTGACCCCCTTCGGCCAGGACAACCCGAACGAGGTCTTCTACGCGGCCGACCGGCCGTACGGCCTCATCGAGGCGACCGTCAAGCGCGACGGCACCGCCGACACCCACACCATCTGGGAAAACTCTTCCGGCTTCTGCTAAACCGCACGCCGGAACCCGCCGCGGAGTGGGGGAACGCGCCGGGGCCCGCGCGGCAACACGGGCCCCGGCGTCCCACCCCGGCGAACGGACAAGGAGGTCAGCTGTGACAGCTGCACGCAAGTCAACCACCGCCGCCACCCGTCCCGAGGACGAGCGGCTGCCCCTGGGCCGCACGTTCGCCTACGGGCTCCAACATGTTCTCACGATGTACGGCGGCATCATCGCGCCGCCCCTGATCATCGGCGCCGCCGCCGGCCTCGGCGATGCCGAGCTGGCCCTGCTGGTGGCCTGCTGCCTGTTCGTCGGGGGCCTCGCCACGATCCTGCAGACCGTCGGCATCCCGTTCTTCGGCTGCCAGCTGCCGCTGGTGCAGGGCACGTCCTTCGCCTCGGTCGCCACGCTGGTGGCCATCGTCAACGGCGGCGGGGGCCTGCCTGCCGTGTTCGGCGCCGTCCTGGCCGCGTCCTTCATCGGGTTCGTCATCGCCCCGTTCTTCGCCCGCATTGTCCGCTTCTTCCCGCCCGTCGTGACCGGCGTCGTCATCACGATGATCGGGCTCTCGCTGACCCCGGTCGCCGCGAACTGGGCGATGGGCGGGAACGCGAACGCGGAGAACTACGGCAGCCTCGAGAACATCGGGCTCGCCGCCCTGACCCTGCTGACCGTGCTGGTCCTGAGCAAGGTCGGCAACGCCGCGGTCTCCCGGCTGTCGATCCTGCTCGCCATGGTCATCGGCACCCTGGCCGCGTGGGCGCTGGGCATGGCCGACTTTTCCCGGGTCGGCGACGGCGCGGCCTTCGCCCTGCCGCAGCCGCTGGCGTTCGGCCTGCCGGTGTTCGAGGTCGGCGGCATCATCTCCATGACCATCGTGGTCCTCGTCATCCTGACGGAGACGACGGCGGACATCCTCGCGGTGGGCGAGATCGCCAAGACCCGCGTCGACTCCAAACGCATCGCCAACGGCCTGCGCGCCGACATGGTCTCCTCGATGTTCGCGCCGGTGTTCAACACATTCACCCAGAGCGCGTTCGCCCAGAACGTCGGCCTGGTCGCGATCACCGGCGTCAAGAGCCGCTTCGTGGTCACCGCGGGCGGCGCCATCCTCGTCGTCCTCGGCCTCCTTCCCGTTCTGGGCCGAGTCGTGGCAGCCATCCCCACCCCGGTCCTCGGCGGCGCCGGCATCGTCCTGTTCGGCACCGTCGCGGCCTCGGGCATCCGCACCCTGTCGAAGGTCCGCTACGACCAGGGCTGGAACATGATCATCGTCGCCGCGTCCATCGCGTTCGGCATGATCCCGATCGTCAAGCCGGACTTCTACGACGCGTTCCCCGTCTGGTTCGGCACGATCTTCCACTCCGGCATCAGCTCGGCCGCCGTCATGGCCGTCCTGCTGAACATCCTGTTCAACGAGATCACGCGCGGGAACCCGAAGCGCGGCTCCGTGTTCCAGGCCGCACCCCCGCGCATGGTCCGCCGCGACGAGCTGCGCGGCCTGCGCGACGGCGACCACTTCGACTCGGGCCGGCTCGTCGACGCCGAGGGCACGGAGGTCCCGGTCGTCACGCCCGAGCAGTTCACCCAGGCGCTGGCCGAGCACGTCAGGGCGTGCGACGAGGCGGGGGTCGACGCGGAGCTTCCCGAGGGGCTCTGCCGCGAGGAGGTACTCGAGGCCGCGTCGTCGGCGCAGTCCGCCGACTCCCCGGCCTCCGCCGCGGAGGAGGAAGGGCCCGGCCCGGGATCGGAGCGTCCCCTAGCGGCCAGGGCGCGCCACTAGACGCGGCGCGGGCGGGGTTTCTGGAGGGGAGCCCCGCCCGCGCCGGCACCGGCGGAACGGGGAGGGGCCCGCCGGGACACCGAGGGGCCGGCGCCCGGAGCGATCCGGGCGCCGGCCCTGTGGTGCGCGGGGAGGACGACGGCGGCGCCCGGGTGGCGCGGCGCCCCGGGCGGGGCGGCCCGCGGCCCGGTGGCTAGCGGGATTCGCCCGTGAGCGCCTCGGAGATGGTCGACGTGGCCCGGTGCAGGGCCGGGATCGCGCGGTCCGCGAAGTCCTGGTCCACGCGGGAGACGGGCCCGGAGATCGAGATCGCCATCGGGGTCGGCGCCCCCGGGACCGCCATGGCGAAGCAGCGCACGCCGAGCTCCTGCTCCTGCTCGTCCACGGCGTAGCCCTGGGAGCGGATCCGCTCGATCTCCGCGAACAGTCCGGACAGCGTCGTGATGCTCTTGGGCGTCGGCGCGGACATGCCGGCCTGGGAGACGAGCCGGGCGATCCGCTCGTCGTCCAGCTCGGCGAGGATCGCCTTGCCGACGCCGCTGTTGTGCAGGTTCGCCCGGCGTCCGACCTCGGTGTTCATGCGCATGCTGTGGGGCGACGGGACCTGCCCCGTGTAGACCACCATGTCGCCGTCCAGCACGGCGAGGTTCGAGGACTCGCCGAGCTCGTCCACGAGCGCGCGGAGCACGGGTGCGGCCAGGGCGCCGAGCTGGCGGTTGGCGACCTCGCCGAGGCGGATCAGGCGCGGGCCGAGCGCGTACCGGCGGTTGGGCAGCTGGCGCACGTGTCCGATGCCGACCAGCGTGCGCAGCAGGCGGTGGATCGTGGGCAGGGGGAGCGGGGTCTCGGCGGCGAGCTCGCTGAGCGTGCACTCGCCCCCGGCCCGCGCGATCAGCTCGAGCAGGTCGAACGCGCGCTCGACGGACTGGACACCGGGTGCGGTCTTGGTGGGCAATGTGGTCTCCTCGCGCTGGCGTGCGGCCGCCGTCGGTCGCCGAGAATCCCGGTCCGGCGGTCTGACCTGTCCCCTCAGGCTACCGCATCAAGGGATCACTTTTCCGCCTTTCGAAAAAAGTCCTGAGACGGGGATCACGCTCCCCCCTTGCCATTCGCCAGCCAACCTCCTAATATCCACTATACGGAAACAAATTTTCAAAGACGGAGGGGCCCAGCTCCTCCCGACCCAGTCCCCCAGGAGGACCGACCATGGCCAACCCGAGCCCCGGATACTCGCTGACGCTCCGCGTCGAGACGCCCGCCACGATCACCGCCACGAGCGAGTTGGCCGCGGCGGTCGGCGCCGCCGGCGGTTCCGTGACGGCGCTCGACGTGGCCGAGTCCGGGCACAACGTCATGGTCGTCGACGTCAGCTGCAACACGACCGACGCCGAGCACGGCGAGCGGATCCGCACGGCCCTCGACGCCCTGGACCACGTCAGCGTGCGCAAGGTCAGCGACCGCACGTTCCTCATGCACCTGGGCGGCAAGCTCGAGGTCAACCCGAAGGTCGCGCTGCGCAACCGCGACGACCTCTCCCGCGCGTACACCCCCGGCGTCGCCCGCGTCTGCCAGGCCATCGCGGCCAACAAGGACGACGCCCGCCGGCTGACCGTCAAGCGGAACACGATCGCCGTCGTCACGGACGGCTCCGCCGTGCTGGGCCTCGGCAACATCGGCCCGGAGGCCGCCCTGCCCGTCATGGAGGGCAAGGCCGCCCTGTTCAAGCAGTTCGCCGGCGTCGACGCCTGGCCGGTCTGCCTGGACACGCAGGACACCGAGGAGATCATCCGCGTGGTGAAGGCCGTCGCCCCGGTCTACGGGGGCGTGAACCTCGAGGACATCGCCGCCCCGCGCTGCTTCGAGATCGAGAAGCGCCTGCGCGAGGAGCTCGACATCCCCGTCTTCCACGACGACCAGCACGGCACCGCGATCGTCACGCTGGCCGCCCTGAAGAACGCGCTGAAGGTCGTCGGGAAGGCGATCGCCGACGTGCGGATCGTCGTCTCGGGCGTCGGCGCGGCCGGCCACGCGATCGTCCAGCTCCTCATGGCGAGCGGGGCCCGCAACATCGTGGCCTGCGGCCGCGGCGGCGCGATCGCCCGCGGCCAAGGGCACACCGACGCGCACCGGATCTGGCTGGCCGAGAACACCAACCCGGACGCGTTCGGGGGCACCCTGCACGAGGCGCTGGTCGGAGCGGACGTCTTCATCGGCGTCTCCGGCCCGAACATCATGGGCGAGGAGCACGTGGCCTCGATGGCCGAGGACGCCATCGTCTTCGCCATGGCCAACCCGGACCCCGAGGTCGATCCGGTGGCCGCCGGCCGGCACGCCGCCGTCGTCGCGACCGGCCGCTCCGACTTCCCGAACCAGATCAACAACGTCCTGGCCTTCCCCGGCTTCTTCCGGGGCCTGCTGGACGCCCAGGTGAGCGACATCACCGACCCCATGCTCGTGGCCGCGGCCGACGCCATCGCCGACCGCGTCTCCGACGAGGAGCTCAACCCCGGGTTCATCATCCCCAGTGTCTTCGACCCGCACGTTGCCTCCGACGTGGCGGCCGCCGTGGCTGGCGCCGCCGGAACCAAGTAGGAACCACCGAGAGAAGGAAACTCCGTCATGACCATCTCCGCACAGTCCCTCCCCGCCGTCGCCGGCTCCGAGGCGATCCTCTCCGCCGACGCCCTCGCGTTCGTCGAGAAGCTGCACCGGCGCTTCGCCGCCACCCGCGACGGGCTCCTCGGGGCGCGCGTCGGCGCCCGCGCCGCCGCGGCCGCCTCCGGCCGCCTGGACTTCCTGCCCGAGACCGCCGACGTGCGGGCCGGCGACTGGAAGGTCGCCGAGGCGCCCGCCGCCCTGCGCGACCGCCGCGTCGAGATCACGGGCCCGGCCACCCCGGCCAAGATGGCCATCAACGCGCTGAACTCCGGCGCCAAGGTGTGGCTGGCCGACCTCGAGGACGCGTCCACCCCGTCATGGGCCAACGTCGTGGACGCCCTGCGCAACCTCGGCGAGGCCGCCCGCGGCACGCTGTCCTTCACCTCCCCCGAGGGCAAGGAGTACGCGCTGCGCGCGGACGCCCCGCTGGCCACCGTCGTCGTGCGCCCCCGCGGCTGGCACCTTCCGGAGGCCAACGTCGAGATCGATGGCGAGCCGGCCGTCGGCGCGCTCGTGGACTTCGGGCTCCACTTCTTCCACAACGCCAAGCACCTCACCGAGACCGGCCAGGGCCCGTTCTACTACCTGCCGAAGCTGGAGTCCCACCTCGAGGCGCGCCTGTGGAACGACGTGTTTACGTTCGCGGAGTCCGAGCTGGGCATCGACCACGGCACCGTCCGCGCCACCGTCCTCATCGAGACCATCCCGGCCGCGTTCCAGATGGACGAGATCCTCTACGAGCTGCGCGAGCACGCCTCCGGACTCAACGCCGGGCGCTGGGACTACCTGTTCAGCATCATCAAGTACTTCCGCGAGGCCGGCGAGCGGTTCATCATGCCGGACCGCGCCGACGTCGCCATGACCGCCCCGATGATGCGCGCCTACACGGAGCTGCTCGTGCAGACCTGCCACAAGCGCGGCGCGTTCGCGATGGGCGGCATGGCCGCGTTCATCCCGAACCGCCGCGAGCCCGACGTCACGGCCGCCGCGTTCGAGAAGGTCCGCGCGGACAAGACCCGCGAGGCGAACGACGGCTTCGACGGCTCCTGGGTCGCGCACCCGGACCTCGTCGGCACGTGCCGGGAGGTCTTCGACGGCGTGCTCGGCGAGAAGCCCAACCAGGTGGACCGGCAGCGCCCCGAGGTCTCCGTGACCGCCGACCAGCTGCTCGACGTCGCCTCCGCGCCCGGCCGCGTCACCGAGGCGGGCGTTCACGCGAACCTCTACGTCGCCGTCGCCTACACCGCCGTGTGGCTCTCCGGCAACGGCGCCGTCGCCATCCACAACCTCATGGAGGACGCCGCGACCGCCGAGATCTCGCGCTCGCAGGTGTGGCAGCAGATCCGCAACGGCGTGGTTGCCGAGGACACCGGCAACACCATCACCGCCGAGCTCGTTGCCGGGATCCTCTCCGAGGAGACCGAGCGCCTGCGCGGCGAGGTCGCCGACGACGCCCGCTTCGAGCGCTTCTACCGGCCGGCGTCCGAGCTCATCGGCCGCCTGGTCTCCGGGCGCGACGAGGACTTCGAGGACTTCCTGACCCTGCCGGCGTACCGCCTGCTCACCACCGAGCTGGTGGCCCCGTGACGGGCGGGCCCGCGCTCGGGCGGGAGGCCCTGGCGGCCATCGAGGCGCGGCTCGCCGCCGCGGATGCGGCGCTGGAGCGCCAGTACCCGGGCGACGACGGCCGCCGCCAGGCCGTGCACACCGCCTACGTGCCGGCCGGCCAGTTCACCCCGGCGCTCGCCGCGGACTGGGGCGCGCGCGCTCTGGCCGCGGCGGACGCGGCCGGCGGGCTGGCCGAGGTCGCCCGCCTCGCCGGGCTCGGGGAGGGGGACGACGGCGGCGTCCCGCGCGCCGACGTCCTGGCCGGCCTGGTCCGGGGCAAGCTCTCCGCCGAGCCGATCGAGGACCTGCGCCTGGACTTCGAGGACGGCTACGGCCACCGGAGCGCCGAGGAGGAGGACGCCGAGGCGTTGCGCGCGGCGGCGGCCGTCGCCCAGGCCGTCGCCGACGGCACCGCGCCGCCGTTCATCGGCATCCGCTTCAAGTCCCTCGAGGCCCCCACGAGGGCGCGCGGCCTGCGCACGCTGGACCTCTTCCTGGGCGGGCTCGCCGGGGCCGGGGAGCTGCCGGAGGGCCTGGTCCTGACGCTGCCGAAGGTCACGTCCGTCGCCCAGGTCGAGGCGATGGTGTTCGCCCTCGAGCGCATCGAGGCCGCCCACGGGCTGCGCCGCGGCCGCCTGGGCTTCGAGGTGCAGATGGAGACGCCGCAGCTGGTCCTGGCCGCCGACGGGACCGTTCCCTCCGCGCGGCTGATCCACGCCGGCAAGGGCCGGGTGACGTCGCTGCACTACGGCACCTACGACTACTCGGCGTCGCTGGGCATCGCGGCGGCCTACCAGTCGATGGAGCACCCGGCCGCGGACTACGCGAAGAACGTCCTGCAGGTCGCGGTCGCCGGCACCGGCGTGCACCTCTCCGACGGGTCGACGAACATCCTGCCCGTCGGGGACCCGGAGAACGTCGCCGCCGCCTGGCGCCTGCACGCCCGGCTGGTGCGGCGCCACCTGGAGCGGGGCATCTACCAGGGCTGGGACCTGCACCCGGCCCAGCTGCCGACGCGCTACCTGGCGACCTACGCGTTCTACCGCGACGGCTTCGGCGCGGCCGCGACCCGGCTGCGCAACTACGTCCACCGCATCGAGTCCGCGATCATGGACGAACCCGCCACGGCCCGTGCCCTGGCGGCCTTCATCCACCGCGGCCTGGTCTGCGGCGCACTGACCGCCGCGGAGGTGGAGGAGGCCGCCGAGGTCGACGCCGCCACCGTGCGCGGTCTCGCCCTCAACCGCCCCGCCAACTCCGAAGAGGAATCCCATGTCTGAGACCGCCACGGCGCGTTCCGCCGGCCACTACCGTTCCGCCCAGGGCGGCCACCCGCCGCAGACTGACCTGCTGACCGACCGCGCCATCGTCACCGAGGCGTACACCGTGATCCCGCGCGGGGTCCTGCGGGACATCGTGACCTCCGTCTTCCCGGAGTGGACCAACACCCGGGCGTGGGTGCTGAACCGGCCGGTCGCCGGGGGCGCGACGACGTTCGCGCAGTCCATCGTGGAGGTCTCCCCGGGCGGCGGCTCCGAGAAGCCGGAGCCGCAGACCGAGGTGGAGGGCTTCCTCTTCGTCATGGAGGGCGAGCTCACCGTCACCATCGCGGGCCAGGCGCACGTGCTCGTCCCGGGCGGCTTCGCGTTCGTCCCGGCCGGGACGGCCTGGAGCGTCGCGAACAACGGGGTCGACGCCGCCCACTTCCACTGGATCCGCAAGCGCTACGAGCCGCTGGCCGGGCACACCCCGAAGCCGGTCGTCGGCAACGAGCGGGACATCGAGCCCAGCCCGATGCCCGGCACCGAGAACAAGTGGCGCACCACGCGGATGCTGGACCCGCAGGACCTCGCCTACGACATGCACGTCAACGTCGTCACGTTCGAGCCCGGCGCGTCGATCCCCTTCGCGGAGACCCACGTGATGGAGCACGGCCTGTACGTGCTCGAGGGCAAGGCCGTGTACCGCCTCAACGGGGACTGGGTCGAGGTGCAGGAGGGCGACTACATGTCCCTGCGCGCCTTCTGCCCGCAGGCCTGCTACGCGGGCGGTCCCGCGAACTTCCGCTACCTCCTCTACAAGGACGTCAACCGCCAGGTCGCGCTGTAGCGCCTGCCGCCTTGCCGGGCCCGGGCACCGCCGACGCGGTGCCCGGGCCCGCGTGCGTCCGGGATCCCCACCCGGCTGGCCAACGGCCGGCCAC
>NZ_JBXAEW010000015.1:0-47759 GCF_056782315.1 Arthrobacter paludis | reverse complement strand
GTGCGTTGGTGGATCTCTTCCTCTTTTGCGGTCCCGAGACCCCCCAGTCTCGTTCCCCGGGCCCGCGTGCGTCCGGGATCCCCGCCCGGCTGGCCACCGGCCGGCCACCCGGCTGGCCACCCGCCCGTGGGCTCCGAAAGCAGCCCAAAAACCCGTTGAAGCGTGACGCGGACCACTTTTATGCTGGTTGGGATCCCAACTTGGGATCCCAAAAGGCGGAACGTTCCGCCCGGCGGGCCGCGGGCCCGCCACGCGCCGGAGGGTCCTCAGCCCGGGACCGCCGGAAACCCAACGCACACCACGAGGCCATGAGGAGGACCCGTGTCCCTTCAACAAGATCCACCCACAGTCCAGGAAACGGCGGGCACCGCAACGGCGCGGAAGGCCGCCCCCACCAACGTCCGCTGGAAGCTGTTTGTCCTGCTGCTGGTCCTGGTCACCGTCAACTACATCGACCGCGGCTCCATCTCCGTCGCGCTGCCCCTGATCCAGGAGGAGTTCAACCTCCCGCCCGAGCTCGTCGGCCTGCTCCTCTCCGCGTTCTTCTGGGCGTACGCCGCCATGCAGATCCCGGTCGGGTGGCTGATCGACCGCTTCGGGCCCCGCAAGATGATGACCGCGTCCTGCGTCGGCTGGGGCGCCGCCACGGCGGCCTCCGGCATGGCCGGCGGATTCCTCTCCATGTTCATCGCCCGCATGGGCATCGGCGTCACCGAGGCCGGGGTCATGCCGGCGGGAGGCAAGCTCAACGCCATCTGGATGCACTCCAAGGAGCGCGGCCGCGGCGCCACGATCCTCGACGCGGGCGCGCCGCTGGGCGCGGGCATCGGCGGCGTCGTCATCGCGGGCCTGATCGCCGCGACCGGTAGCTGGCGCTGGGCCTTCGTGATCGCGGGCGCGGCCACGGTCCTGCTCGGGCTCGCCGTGTGGAAGTACGTCCGCGACAACCCGCGCGAGCACCCCGGCGTCAACGACGCCGAGGCCGAGTACATCGAGGAGTCGCACCGCGCCGAGGACGCCGCGGCCGGCGTGACCGAGACGCGCCGGGCCCTGCTGCCCTACCTGCGCTACCGCTCCTTCTGGGCCATGTGCCTGGGCTGGCTCGGGTTCAACGGCGTCTTCTACGGGCTGCTGACCTGGGGACCGCTCTACCTGTCGGAGGCCAAGGGGTTCGACCTCAAGGAGATCGGCTGGTCCACGTTCGTGATCTTCGGGGCCGGGTTCGTGGGCGAGATCCTCGGGGGCGCGCTCGCCGACCGGCTGCGCGCCCGGGGCCACGGCGCCAACAAGGTCATGCGCTCCATGCTCGGCTTCTCCGCCGTCATGGTCACGCTCGGCCTGGTCGGCACCACCGTCATCCCGGACCCCATCACCGCCGTGACCCTGCTGTCGATCGTGTTGTTCTTCCTGCGCTGGGTGGGCCTGTTCTGGTCCGTCCCCTCCATCCTGGGCGGGCGCACCAACGCCGGCGTCCTCGGCGGCGCCATGAACTTCAGCGGCAACATCGCCGGCTTCGTCACCCCGATCGCCGTCGGGCTGATCGTCGGCGCCACCGGCGGCTACACGTGGGCGCTGCTGTACTTCGTCGGTTCGGCGCTGCTGATGGGCGCCGCCGTCGTCACGCTCGACTACAGCAAGCGGCTCGCCGTCTGACACGCTGCGGTGGGCGGGGCCGGAGCCTCCGCCCCGCCCACCGCCCGACCCCAGGAGTGCCCCATGACCCAGGACCCCGCGGCCACCCGCAGCCGCCCGCTGCGCGACCAGGTGCGCGACACCCTGCGGCAGCGCATCTTCGAGGGCCACTACCAGCCCGGAGCGCGCCTCGTGGAGCGGGACCTCGCGGCGGAGTTCAACGTCTCGCGGCTGCCGGTCCGCGAGGCGCTGCGCATGCTCCGCCAGGAGGGGCTCGTGGCGGAGAAGGAGACCCGCGGGTCGGTGGTCGCCGGCCTCACCGAGAAGGACGTGCGCGACCTGTTCGACATGCGCGAGGCCCTCGAGGTGCTGGCCTGCCGGCTCGCCGCCGAGCGCGCCACCCCGGACCAGCTGCACGCCCTCGAGCGGCTCCTCGCCGACGCCGAGGCCCACCTCGCCCGCGGGGCCGCGGACGCCGCGCGCCGCGCGAACTCCGAGTTCCACGACTCCGTCACGCGGATCTGCGACAACGAGCTGCTGCGCAACGCGCTCGAGCCCCTCCAGGGGCGCATGCACTGGTTGTTCCGCCACGCGCACGACCTCGACGAGCTCATCGCCGAGCACCGCCGGCTCCTCGCCGCCATCGCGAGCGGCGACCCGGACCGCGCCGCAGACGAGTCGTCCCGGCACATCGCCAAGTACCGCACCCAGTTCCCCGGCCTCGAGGCCGCCCTGACACAGACAGGAAGACGATGAGAATCCTGGTCATCAACCCCAACACGAGCGACGAGGTTACCGACCTCATCCGGACCGAGGCGGCCCGCAGCGCCGCCCCCGGCACCGCGCTGGACGTGCGCACCGCGCCCCACGGCGTCGAGTACATCGAGACCCGGCTCGAATCGCTCGTCGCGGCCGGGGCCGTCGCCGAGGTGGTCGCCGAGGCGGCGGCCGACGACGGCGGCGCCCCCGACGCGGTCGTCGTCGCGGCCTTCGGCGACCCCGGAATGCCCGCCCTGAAGGAGCTCGCCGACGTGCCCGTCATCGGCATCACCGAGGCGGCCCTCTGCGCCGCGGCCCTGCACGGATCGCGGTTCTCCATCGTGGCGATCTCCCCGAGGATCACCGCCTGGTACCGCGACTGCGTCGAGCGCTTCGGCTTCGGCTCCCGGCTGGCGTCGATCCACAGCATCAAGGATCCGCTGCACGGGATAGGCAGCGTCCAGCAGGACTTCGCGGAGACGCTCGTGGCCCTCGCCAACCGGGCGGTCGCCGAGGACGGCGCCGACGTCGTCATCCTGGCCGGAGCGCCTCTGGCGGGACTGGCCCGGGACGTGGCCCACCGCATCCACGTCCCCGTCGTCGACGGCATCGCGGCCGGCGTGCGCATGGCCGAGACCATGGCCGGGCTGGCCTGCGGAACGCACCGTGCCGGGTCCTACGCCTGCCCGCCGGCCAAGCCGCGCCGCGGCCTCTCCGCGCCGCTCGACGCGCACCTGGCCTCCCGGCAACGGGCGGCATCCGCCGCGGCGTCCGCGGGGGCGCTGGCATGAGCGCGGATCTGGTGGTCGCCCACGGCCTGGTGGCGAACGCGGACGGGCGCCGGAGGGCCCACGTCGTCGTCGAGGCCGGGCGCGTCGTCGGCGTCGTCGACGCCGACCAGCCGGTCCCGGACGCGGGGCGCACCATCGACGCGTCCGGACTGGTCGTGCTGCCCGGCGGCGTCGACGGGCACTGCCACATCGCGCAGGCCACGGGCCCGTACACGACGCTCGACGACTACGCCCTGACCACGACGGCGGCCCTCTGGGGCGGCACGACGACGGTGCTCGACTTCGGGATCCCCCGCGACGCGTCCGAGACGCCGCTGGCCGCGGCCCTGGGCAAGCTCGAGCTGGCCCGCGCGGCCCGCTGCGACGTGGCGGTCCACGGCTCTGTCGTCGCCTGGGACGACACCGTCCCGGCGCAGCTGGACGAGCTCGCCGCCCGCGGCATCCGCTCCGTGAAGCTGTACACGACCAACCGCGGCACCACCATGGCCGACGGCGACACCGTCCTGCGCACGCTGCGCGAGATGGCCCGGCTGGACGGCCTGGCCTACGTCCATGCCGAGCACGACGAGATCATCGTCGACTGCACCCAGCGGCACGCGGACGCCGGCGAGATCTCCATCGCCCACCTGCCGCGGACACGCCCCGAGCTGGCGGAGGAGGCCTCGGTCCGCGAGGTCCTCGCGCTCGCCGAGTACACCGGGGCGGGCGTGTACTTCGTCCACCAGTCGACGCCGGGAGCCGTCGACCTCGTCACCGCCGCCCGACTCGGCGGGCAGCCCGCGTTCTCGGAGACCTGCCCGCACTACGTCGCCCTGGACAGCCGCGTGTACTCCGGCCCGCTGCCGGAGTTCTACGCCTGCTGCCCGCCGATGCGCGATCCCGAGACCGTGGCCGGCCTGCGCGAGCGGCTGCTGGGCGGGGCCGTGGACACCGTGGCCTCCGACCACTCCTGCTACAGCCTGGGCCAGAAGCGCGAACGCACCGACGACCTCCGCCACATGCCCCACGGGCTGCCCGGCGTGGAGACGCGGCTGCCCGTCACGTTCACCCGGATGGTGGGCGGGGACCTGTCGGGCCTCGAGGCGTTCGTGTCGGTCTTCTCCGCCGCGCCCGCCCGGCTAAACGGCCTGCGGGGCAAGGGCGCCGTGGCCCCCGGGTACGACGCGGACCTGGTCCTCGTCGACCCGGCCTCCGAGCGCCGCGTGGAGGGGGCCGCGCTTCACATGGGGACCGACTTCTCGCCGTTCGAGGGCCTCGCCCTGCGGGGTTGGCCGACGGCGGTGGTCGCCGCCGGGCGGGTGGTCCTCGACGGGGCGGGCTTCCACGACCCCGGACCCGCCGGGCGCGTCCTGGAGCAGGCGCCGCTGAGTGAGGCCCTGTCCTGGGGTCCGCTCGGGGCGCCGGCCACCGAACCCACCTCCACCGGAAGGAGCGCAGCGTGACCCACCTGCCAGACCCCGCCCTCGTCGAGGCTCCCGGACCGGTCCAGTCGACCCGTCCGCGGCGGATCGGCATGATCGTCCCCTCGTCCAACACCTGTCTGGAGCCGCAGTCCTACCGGATGCTGGCCGGCCGCCCGGACGTGACGGTGCACAGCAGCCGGATCCCGGTCACCAGGATCGCCCTCGATGCCGGGTCCGACCGGCAGTTCGACGCCCCGGGCATGCGCGCGGCCGCCGAATTGCTCGCGACCGCCGACGTCGACACCATCGCCTGGAACGGGACGTCCGGGTCCTGGCTGGGCCCCGACCACGACCGGGCGATCGCCGCGGAGATCACCGGCGCCACGGGCATCCCCGCCACCACCTCGACCCTGGCCTACCTCCAGGCGTTCGCGGACTTCGGGGTCCGCCGCATCGGCCTGGTGACGCCCTATACGCGGGACGTGAACGAGGCCGTGGCCGCCGCCTACGCCCGCGAGGGCCTCGACGTCGTCGGTGAGCGGCACTGGGGGCTCAGCGACAACGAGTCCTTCGCCCGCGTCGACCCCGAGGACCTGCTGCCCGCCTCGCGGGAGCTCGCCGCGGAGGGCCCGGATGCCCTCGTGTACCTGTGCACAAACCTGTACGGGGCGTCGGCGGTCGAGCGCCTCGAACGGGAGACGGGCGTCCCCGTCCTCGACTCCGTCGCCGTGACGCTGTGGCACTGCCTCAAGCTGGCCGGCGCGCCGCCGCTCGATGCCCGCTGGGGACGGCTGCTGGCGTAGCAGGGGGACTCCGGGCCCGGGCACCGCCGACGCGGGGCCCGGGCCCGCGTGCGTCCGGGCCCCGCCTGTGCTTCCGCGCGCATGCGGCCTACGGTGGCGTCATGGACGACATGGAACGCCTGGAGCCGCTGCCGGACAACGGTTTCCGCCGTGTGTTGTGCGTGGCGGCGCACCCGGACGACCTCGAATACGGGACGTCGGCCGCCGTCGCCCACTGGACGGGCCGCGGCGTGGAGGTCGCGTACGTCCTGGTCACCAGCGGCGAGGCGGGCATGCGGCGCCCGCCCGCGGAGGCCGGCCCGCTGAGGCGGGCGGAGGAACGGGACGCGGCCCGCTCCGTGGGCGTGCGCGAGGTCGTCTTCCTGGACCATCCCGACGGGACGCTCGAGCCGACGCTCGGCCTGCGCCGGGACATCGCCCGCGCCATCCGCCGGTTCCGGCCCGACGCCGTCGTCACCGTCTCCTGGGACGCCGAGGTGCCCTGGGGGCTGAACCAGGCCGACCACCGGGTGGCCGGGCTCGCGGCGGCCGACGCGGTGGCCGCCGCGGGGAACCGGTGGATCTTCCCCGAGCCCGCGGACGGGGGCCTGGAACCGTGGGAGGCGTCCTGGCTGCTGGTGGCGGGCTCCCGGAGCCCCACCCACAGCGTCGCGGTGGGGGAGGACGACGCGGCCGCCGCCGTCGCCTCCCTCGAGGCACACCAGGAGTACCTCGCGGACCTGCCGGACCACCCGGACCCCGCGGAGTTCATTCCCGCGATGCTGCGGGAGACCGGCGTCCGCGCCGGCGTGCCCCTGGCCGTGGACTTCAGGGCCTTCCGGCTGCGGGACTGACTGACCGCACCCCGAGGCCTTCGCGGTTTCGCGCGCCGCGGCCCGGACACCGCCTGCGCGGTGCCCGGACCCGGTCACCCGTGGCTAGTCCGCCGCGACCGCCGCCTCGGCGGTCCCGCCACCGCTGGAGCCCACGCAGATCGTGCCCGGGTTGGCCACATTGCGGTTGCGGTAGGAGTAGGAGCCGTCGGTTCCCACGGCCGTGCTGCCGATCACGACGGACGTGTCGCAGGCGCCGCCGGCGCCTCCGTCGTCGTAGATGGTGACCATCTTGCCGGTGCCCGCCGGGGAGACGCTGCCGCCGACCCGCAATTCGCGGTCGTCCCACTGGGTCCTGCCGATGGCGACGACGTCCGTGCCGTCGGCCGGCAGCTTGATGATCTCCTCGGTGATGATGGCCGTCGCCTGCAGGGCCCCGCGGTCCAGGCTGTAGTAGCCCTCGGCCTCGAGCAGGAGCCCCTCGTGCCCGGCGAAGTCGGACAGGACCAGCTCGTTGCCGGCGCCGTCGACCAGGGTGGCCGGGAACCGGGGGTCGGTGTTCATCTCGACGTCGGCGCCGGCGATCCTGATGGACCCGTCCGTGTTGACGCCCATGAACGTGCCCACGAGGACGTTCTCCGCGAACTCGACGTAGACGGAGTCGGCCTCGAAGCCGACGCACTGCGCCGTACCGTCCGGTGAGGTCGAGTAGACGGACGTGCCACTGGCGATCACCGTCGCGTTGCCGACGACGGGGGGCAGCGCGGGGTCCATCAGCTGGGCGAGGGTCAGGTTGCCCGTGGGCTGGTCCAGGCTTTGGGTCTTGACCATGAGCGTGTCCGGCACGTGGAACGTGGCCCCGTTGACGGTGACGGTCCGTGTCGCCGTGTCGAGTGCCGCGATCTTGCCCTCGAACTCCCACGTGTTCTCCGCCGGGTCCGTGGGGGCGGGGTAGTTGGCGACGAGGGCGGAGCCCGCGCAGGGCGGCTCGGCTTGGGCGACCGTGGCGAAGGCGCCCATGCCTGCCGCGATCAGGCCCGCCGTCGCGAGCAGGGCACCGGCCGTGCGGCCGTGGATCGGGAAAGACATCGTTGTTCTCCTCTGCGTGGTGTCGAGTCGGTGGGCGGCCCTCCCCGGCGGCCGTGCACGGAGGCCCCTGGTCTTGCGTGGCGGGACTTCCGTATTGAGACCATCACCGGGCACCTGAGGAAAACTTGAAGGGGCGGGGCTAGAGGGTCACCAGGACGGCAGCGCCGGCAGGGGCCCGCTGGCCTCGACGTGCTCGCCGCGGCCGCGCGACAGCCACGCGAGCAGGCCCTCCCGGTCGGACTCCACCCGCAGGGAACCGTCGCCGAGCACCCACTCGTCGCCCTCCTCGGTCACCAGGGTCATGCCCGGCGCGCCCTTGGCGCGCAGGGTGCGCACCGCGGCCTCCACGGCATCGAGCTGCGAGTCGAGGTCGGCCTCCTCGAGGGTCCACGTCGTGTCCAGGTCCTGGTGGTGGACGACGATCTCGGCGATGCGCAGCGAGACGATCGCGTCGACGGGGACCGCCTTCCCGTGCAGGTCCACCTCCTCGACCGCGAGCGGTCCGGCCAGGCGCTGGGCCTGCTCGGCGAAGTACTCCGCGGCCTCGCGGCAGCGGGCGACGAGCTCCTCGCGGGGCAGTGCGGCCAGGGCGTCGATCTCCTCCGCGCGGGCCTCGGGGGACGGGTAGAGCTTCCGGGCCTCGCCGGTCTCGGCCCAGTCGATGAGCTTGACGAGGGCCCGGCCGTTGGACGCGAGATGGGCCACGACGTGCGCCCGGGTCCAGCCCTCGCACAGGGAGGGGGCGGACATTTCGGAGTCGGAGAGCGACTCGACGGTCGCGAGGAACATCCCGGTTTCGCGGCCGAGGCGGGACAGGTCCGAGTGGAGGCTGGAGGCGTTCGTCATGATGGCACCCTATCCGGTGGCCACGGCGGCTCCCGGCCCGAACCGGATCCGTATCGAGAAGGTCCCAATCCGTCCCCGACGCGTCTCGGGCCCTCCCCGGCGAACCACCGGCCGTGCCGTCGTGGTTCGCCCGGAAGGGCCCGCTCGCGGGGACGCCGGCGGCGCCCGGAGGGCGGCCTAGACGCCGGCCTCCGCGGCGACGCCCGGGAACGGCCAGCCCGTGACCCGCTTCGGCCGGGGCGCGGCGTACGTGCGCACCTTGGACGTGGAGAGCCCTAGCCGGACCAGCCCCTCGGCGATCGCGACGGCGGCGCGGACGCCGTCGACGATGGGCACGCCGGTCGCGGCGGAGACGGCCTCCTCGAGCTCGGCCATGCCGCCGCAGCCCAGGCAGATGACCTCGGCGCGGTCGCGCTCGACGGCCTCGCGGGACTGCGCCACGATCGCCGCGACCGCGCGTTCCGGGTCGGACTCGAGCTCCAGCACGCCCAGGCCGGAGGCCCGCACGGACGCGCACCGGGCGTCGAGGCCGGCCAGCTTGAGCCGGTCCTCGATCAGCGGGACGGTCCGGTCCAGCGTCGTGACCACCGAGTACTTGTGGCCCAGGTACATCGCGGTCGAGGCGGCGGCCTCGGTGATGTCCACGACCGGAACGTCGAGCAGCTCCTGGAGCCCCTCGCGGCCGTGCTCGCCGTATCCGGCCTGGATGACGGCGTCGAACGGCTCGGGGTAGGAGGTGACGGCGTCCATGACGGCCAGGGCCGCCAGGTAGGACTCGAAGTTCCCTTCGCAGGAGTCGGCCCCGAAGCGCGGGGTGATCCCCACGATCTCCGTGCCGGGCGAGGCGGCCGCCCGGGCGGACGCCGCGATGGCGTCCGTCATGGACCCGGTGGTGTTGACGTTGGCGACGAGGATGCGCATGGCGGGCTCCTAGTGGGTGCTGGCGACGGCGATGTGCTCGCCGGAGACGTCGGTGAACGGCATGCGGCGGTCGGCCACCAGGAGGTAGACGACGGCGCCCAGCCCGGCCCCGAGGAACCAGGAGAACGAGGAGACCACGGCGAACGCGGGCACGAACGCCAGCAGGAGGGCGACGGCGGCCGTCGGAATCAGTGCCGCCACGGCCCTCGGGTTGAAGCCGCGGGTGTAGTGGTACGTCGTGTGCGGCAGGTCGCGGTACAGGTCCGGGACGTTGACCTGCGCGCGGCGGATCAGCCAGTAGTCGGCCATGATGATGCCGAACAGCGGGCCGAGCAGGGCGCCGAGGCCGCCGAGGAAGTACGTGATCACGACCGGCGAGTTGTACATGTTCCACGGCAGGATCAGCAGGCCGATCGCGCCGGAGACCAGGCCCGCGCGGCGGAAGTTGAGCACCTTCGGGAACAGGTTCGACAGCGCGTAGATCGGCGCGACGAAGTTCGCCATGAGGTTCACGGCGATCGTCAGGACCAGCAGGGCCAGGCAGGCCAGGACCAGGAAGATGGTGTTGGGAACCGTCTGGACGATGTCCGCGGGGGACTCGATGACCGTGCCGTCGATCTTGAACTGCGCACCGGCGAGGACGACGACGATGGCGCCGAAGACCAGCATGTTGACGGGGATGCCGTAGAAGTTGCCCCGGATGATCGCGGACTTGGAGGAGGCGCCGCGCGTGAAGTCGCAGAAGTTCAGCACGAAGGTGCCGTAGATCGAGACCCACAGGGCCGCGCCGCCGAGGATGGCCAGCCACATGTCGAGGCCGGTCTTCGACTCCGGCGTCGTCCAGGCGATGGAGCCGCCGGCCTGCATGAACATCCACACGGCCAGGGCGGCCATCGTCACGAGGATGACCGGTCCGGCGAACGCCTCGTACTTGCGGATCATCTCCATGCCGTAGCTGACGATGACCAGCTGGAGGGCCCACAGCAGGACGAACGAGATCCAGCCCAGCGTCGAGAGGCCGAGGATGTTGTTCTGGTCGAGGGCCGCGGCCCCCGGGAGGACCGCGATGATCATGATCCGGAAGACCACGGACGCGAGGTAGGTCTGGATGCCGAACCAGGCGATGGCGACGGCGCCGCGGATCAGGGCGGGGATCTGCGCCCCGCGGATGCCGAAGGCGATGCGGCTCATGACCGGGAACGGGACGCCGGTCTTCTCGCCCATGAAGCCGGAGAGGTTCAGGAGCAGGAAGAGGAAGGCGCCGCCGAGGCCGAGCGCCAACAGGATCTGCCAGCCGCCCAGGCCGAGGGCGAAGAGCCCGATGGCGAAGGCGTAGTTGCCGAGGCTGTGGACGTCGTTGGCCCAGAGGGTGAAGATGCTGTAGGCGCGCCAGGGGCGGCCCTCGCGCTTCGTCGGCGCCAGGTCCTGGTTGTAGAGGTCGGCGCTCAGCTCGTAGGGGTTGTCCTCGCGGACGGTGCCCGTGGCGCTGTGCGGATCCACGCCGGGCGTGTTGGTGGACGGGGTGGGTTCGACGGTCATGGGCTGCACCGCCGTGTCGTCAGTCGTGCTCATGGAGGGGACTTTCGTTCGTGGCCGGACCGGCCTCGGGAGGGGAAGTCTTGATTCCGTCATGCGGAAACAGGATTCCGCGTCGACTCCGTCAAGTAACGCGCATCACAGTCCCTACTGTCAAGACCTTTCTTTCGCATGGCGAAAATCCGGGTTCGCGTTTTGGAAGGCGAGGCTTGACAGGTGTCTCGCGTCACTCCTACGCTTTTCGTAGCGCAGAAGAAAACTTCCATAATTTGGAAACTGGCGAACCGAAGGGAACCTGCGATGTCCTACACCGTCAACTGCTCCATCCTCCTGACGGAGCTCCCCCTGCTGGAGCGGCCCGCCGCGGCGAAGGCCGCCGGCTTCGACCAGGTCGAGTTCTGGTGGCCGTTCGCGGAGTCGGTGCCGTCCGACGCGGACGTCGACCGGTTCGTGGGGGCCCTGGCCGACGCCGGCGTCCAGCTCACGGGCCTGAACTTCAATGCCGGGGACATGCCCGGCGGCGACCGCGGGCTCGTGTCCTGGAAGGGCCGCTCCGGCGAGTTCAAGGAGAACATCGAGGTCGTCGCCGCCATCGGCGAGGCCACCGGCTGCCGCCACTTCAACGCGCTCTACGGCAACCGCCAGGACGGCTACACACCCGAGGAGCAGGACGGGCTCGCCGTGGAGAACCTCGTCGCCGCGGCGCGGGGCGTGGTACGGATCGGCGGCACCGTCCTGCTGGAGCCGGTCTCCGGCGCGGAGCGCTACCCGCTCAAGACCGCGCAGGACGCCCTCGACGTCATCGCCAAGACCCGGGCAGCCGGGGTCGACAACGTCAGGCTGCTCGCGGACTTCTACCACCTGGCCGTGAACGGCGACGACGTCCCGGCCGTCATCGAGGCCCATGCCCGGGACTTCGGCCACATCCAGATCGCCGACAACCCCGGGCGCGGAGCCCCCGGCTCGGGCTCCCTCCCGCTCGGCGAGTGGATCACCCGCAGCCGCTCCCTCGGCTACGCCGGCCCCATCGGCCTCGAGTACAAGGCCACCGCCGACGAGGCGTTCGACTGGCTCATCCGCCAGCCCGCCTAGCGGCGATCCCGCCCGGCCGGCTTCCGGCCCACCAATACATCCCCCCCGCAGGCCCCGCCGTCGCACGGCCCACCAACACCAGGAGCACAGACATGAGCAAGAACATCGCCTTCATCGGCCTCGGCATCATGGGCCTGCCCATGGCCAAGAACCTCGTCCAGGCCGGCTTCGCCGTCGCCGGCTACAACCGCAGCCCCGAGAAGGCCGCGGAGCTGGCCGCCGCCGGCGGCACGGCGGCCGCCAACATCGGCGAGGCCGTCCGCGACGCGGACGTCATCATCACCATGGTCCCGGACTCCCCGGACGTGGAGGGCGTCGTCACCGGCGAGAACGGCGTCTTCGCGCACGCCAAGGACGGCGCGCTGTGGATCGACAACTCCACCATCCGCCCCGACGTAGCGTTCCGCCTGGCCGAGGAGGCCCGCGCCGCCGGCGTCCGTCCGCTCGACGCCCCGGTCTCGGGCGGCGAGGCCGGCGCCGTCGACGGCGTCCTGTCCATCATGGTCGGCGGGGAGAAGGCCGACTTCGACGCCGCCGCGGACGTCTTCGCCGCCGTGGGCAAGACGATCGTCCACGTGGGCCCCGCCGGCTCGGGCCAGACCGTCAAGGCGGCCAACCAGCTCATCGTCGCCGCCAACATCCAGGCCCTGTCGGAGGCCGTGGCCTTCCTCGAGGCGTACGGTGTCGACACCACGGCGGCCCTGCGGGTCCTGGGCGGCGGCCTCGCCGGCTCCAAGGTCCTGGAGCAGAAGGGCCAGAAGATCCTCGACCGCGAGTTCGCGCCCGGCTTCCGCCTGGCCCTGCACCACAAGGACATGGGCATCGTGACCTCCGCCGCCCGGGAGGCGGGCGTCGTCCTCCCGCTGGGTGCGCTCGTCGCCCAGCTCGTCGCCTCCACGGTCGCCACCGGCGACGGCGGCCTCGACCACTCCGGCCTCTTCCGCGGCGTCGAGCGCCTCTCCGGCGGCCTCGAGTCCGCGCAGCAGCAGGCCCCCGCCACCGCCTGAGCGGCGGCACCCCCCATCCCTTCCGGCCGCCCAGTCCGGCCCGGCACCCAGGAGCAACCCATGACCACCATGCGCACCGTCGACGCGATCGCGCTGATCCTCGAGAAGGAGGGCGCCACCGAGGCCTTCGGCCTGCCCGGCGCCGCCATCAACCCGCTGTACTCCGCCATGAAGGCGCACGGCGGCATCCGCCACACGCTGCACCGGCACGTCGAGGGCGCCTCGCACGCCGCCGACGGGTACTCCCGCGCCACCGGCAGGATCGGCCTGTGCCTCGGCACCTCGGGCCCCGCCGGGACCGACATGATCACGGGCCTGTACGCCGCCATCGCGGACTCCGTCCCGATCCTGTGCATCACCGGCCAGGCGCCGACCGCCGTTCTCCACAAGGAGGACTTCCAGGCCGTGGACATCGAGTCCATCGCCAAGCCCGTCACGAAGTTCGCGGCCACGATCCTGGAGCCCGGGCAGGTGCCCGGGACGTTCGCCAAGGCGTTCCAGGTCATGCGCTCCGCCCGTCCCGGCCCCGTGCTGCTGGACCTGCCGCTGGACGTGCAGCTGGCCGAGATCGAGTTCGACATCGACGCCTACGAGCCGCTGCCCGCCGACAAGCCGGCCGCGACCCGCGCGCAGGCGGAGAAGGTCCTGGACGTGCTCACCGCGGGCCAGCGCCCGATCATCGTCGCCGGCGGCGGCGTCATCAACGCCAACGCCTCGGAGAAGCTGGTCGAGCTGGCCGAACTGCTCAACGTCCCCGTCTCCCCGACGCTCATGGGCTGGGGTGCGATCCCCGACGACCACCGCCTCCAGTCCGGCATGGTCGGCATCCAGACCCACACCCGCTACGGCAACGCGTCGTTCCTGGCCTCGGACGTGGTGCTGGGCCTGGGCAACCGCTGGGCCAACCGCCACACGGGGGCCCTCGACACGTACCGCGCCGGCCGCAAGTTCGTGCACATCGACATCGAGGCCACGCAGATCGGCCGCGTCTTCAGCCCCGACCTCGGCATCGTCTCGGACGCCGGCGCCGCCCTGGACCAGCTCATCGCCGCGGCCCGGGACCGCCGGGCCGCCGGCACGATGCCGGACTACTCGGAGTGGGCCGACGAGTGCACCGCCCGCAAGGGGACCCTGCACCGCAAGACCAACTTCGACAACGTGCCGATCAAGCCGCAGCGCGTCTACCAGGAGATGAACGCCGCCTTCGGCCGGGACACCACCTACGTCTCCACGATCGGCCTCTCCCAGATCGCCGGCGCCCAGATGCTGCACGTCTACGGCCCCCGCAAGTGGATCAACGCCGGCCAGGCCGGCCCGCTGGGCTGGACCGGCCCGGCCGCGCTCGGCGTCGTCCGGGGCAAGCCCGGCGAGACCGTCGTCGCCCTCTCCGGCGACTACGACTTCCAGTTCATGATCGAGGAGCTGGCCGTCGGCGCGCAGTTCAAGCTGCCCTACATCCACGTCGTCGTGAACAACTCCTACCTGGGCCTGATCCGCCAGTCCCAGCGGGCGTTCGAGATGGACTACCACGTGTCCCTGGGCTTCGAGAACATTAACTCCCCGGAGACCAACGGCTACGGCGTGGACCACGTCAAGGTCGCCGAGGGCCTGGGCTGCAAGGCCGTGCGCGTCGAGGACCCCGCGGGGCTCGCGGCGGGCTTCGCCGAGGCCGGCCGCCTGGCCGCCGAGCACCAGGTGCCGGTGGTCGTGGAGGTCATCCTCGAGAAGGTCACCAACATCGCCATGGGCGCCGCGCTGGACGGCGTCAACGAGTTCGAGGACCTCGCGGACACCGCCGGCGACGCCCCCACCGCGCTGGTTCCGCTGTCCGACGTCCCCGCCCCGGCCGCCGAGCCGGTCGGCGCGAACGCGTAGGGTCCGCGGGAAGGGGACCGGGATGCGCATCGTCGTCGCACCCGACAAGTTCAAGGGCTCGCTGACCGGGTCCGAGGTCGCCGCCGCGGTCGCCGCCGGCCTGGCCGACGCGCTGCCCGGCGTGCGCACCGACTGCATCCCGGTCGCCGACGGCGGCGAGGGCACCCTCGCCGCCGCCCTCGGGGCCGGCTTCGAGCCGCGGACCGCGACCGTCGCCGGGCCCACCGGCGGCCCGCTGGAGGCGGGCTTCGCCATCCGCGGCGGCACCGCCGTCGTCGAGCTCGCCGCGGCCTCCGGGCTCGACGTGCTCCCCGGCGGCACCAGGGACGCACTGCGCGCGAGCAGCCTCGGCACGGGCCAACTCGTCCGGGCCGCGCTCGACGCCGGGGCGCGGCACGTGGTCCTCGGGGTCGGCGGCAGCGCCTGCACGGACGGCGGCGCCGGCCTCCTGGCCGGGCTCGGCGTCCGCTTCCTCGACGCGGCCGGCCGCGAGCTCCCCGCCGGCGGCGCCGCGCTCGCGTCGCTGGCCTGCATCGACCTGTCCGGGCTCGACCCGCGGGTCGGGCGCACGCGTTTCACCCTGGCCGCCGACGTCGACAACCCGCTGCTCGGCGCCAACGGGGCCGCCGCCGTCTTCGGCCCCCAGAAGGGCGCGACGGCGGCCGACGTCGCCGTCCTGGACGGCGCGCTGGCCCGGATGGCCGACGTGCTCGGCCGGGTCGCCGGCGAGGAGCGCGCCGCCGTCGCCGACCGGCCCGGCGCCGGGGCCGCCGGCGGCACCGGGTTCGCCGCCATGGCCGTGCTCGGCGCCGTGCGCGAACGCGGCATCGACGTCGTCCTCTCGCTCACCGGGCTCCACGCGGCCCTCGAGGGGGCCGACGCCGTCGTCACCGGCGAGGGCAGCATCGACACCCAGACCCTCGAGGGCAAGGCCCCGGCCGGCGTGGCCGAGGCCGCGCGGGCCGCGGGCGTCGAGGTCCACGCGGTGTGCGGGCGCACGCTGCTGGACCCCACCCAGCTGCGCGCGGCGGGCTTCGCGTCCACCGTTGCGCTGACCGACCTCGAATCCGACCCCGCCGTGTGCATGGCGGAGGCGGCGCGGCTCGCCAGGGCCGCAGGGGAGCTGATCGGCCGGCGGCTGGCCGCCGCCCGGCCGGAGCCGGCCACCGCCTAGCGCGGGCCCCGGCGACCGTCCACACTGAGAACCACCACGGGAAACCACGAAGGAGTCCTTCCCATGAGCATCGACAGCAGCACTGAATCCGTTGCGGCCACGCCGGCCGCCGGTGCCGCCCAGTACGACCTGGTGGTGCGCGGAGAGCGCATCCTCACCTCCGCGGGCATCGTCGCCCGCGAGGTCGGCATCCGCGGCGGCAAGATCGTCGCCATCGAGCCGTTGGGCAACAACCTCGCCGGCACCGAGACCATCGAGTTGGCCGAGGGGCAGGTCATGATCCCGGGCCTCGTCGACACGCACGTGCACGTCAACGAGCCCGGCCGCACCGAGTGGGAGGGGTTCGACTCCGCCACGCGCGCCGCGGCCGCGGGCGGCGTGACGACGCTCATCGACATGCCCCTGAACTCGATCCCGCCGACCGTCAACGTCGAGGCCCTCCAGGCCAAGCGCGAGGCCGCGGAGAAGAAGGCGCACATCGACGTCGGGTTCTGGGGCGGCGCCGTGCCCGGCAACAAGAAGGACCTGCGCGGCCTGCACGACGAGGGCGTCTTCGGCTTCAAGTGCTTCCTCCTGCACTCGGGCGTGGACGAGTTCCCGCACCTGACGGCGGACGAGATGGAGGAGGACATGGCCGAGCTGGCCTCGTACGACTCCCTGATGATCGTCCACGCCGAGGACTCCCGCGCCATCGACCGCGCCCCGCACGCCGAGGGCGACCAGTACTCCCGGTTCCTGGCCTCCCGCCCGCGCGGCGCCGAGAACGTGGCGATCGCCGAGGTCATCGAGCGCGCCCGCTGGACCGGCGCCCGGGCCCACATCCTGCACCTGTCCTCCTCGGACGCGCTGCCGATGATCGCCTCGGCCCGCCGGGACGGGGTCAAGCTCACCGTCGAGACGTGCCCGCACTACCTGACGCTGCTCGCCGAGGAGATCCCCAACGGCGCCACCGCGTTCAAGTGCTGCCCGCCCATCCGCGAGGCCTCCAACCGCGAGCTGCTGTGGCAGGGCCTCGAGGACGGCACGATCGACTGCATCGTCTCCGACCACTCCCCGTCCACCGTCGACCTCAAGGACGTCGAGAACGGCGACTTCGGCGTCGCCTGGGGCGGCGTCGCGTCGCTGCAGCTGGGCCTGTCCCTGATCTGGACCGAGGCCAAGCGCCGCGGCATCTCCCTGGAGCAGGTCCTGCAGTGGATGTCGACGAAGCCCGCCCAGCTGGCCGGGCTGTCCCACAAGGGCCAGATCGCACTCGGCTTCGACGCGGACTTCGCGGTCTTCTCCCCGGACGAGAGCCAGGTCGTCGACGTGAAGACACTGCACCACCGCAACCCCATCTCGCCCTACGACGGCCGCGCGCTCGCCGGCGTCGTCTCCGGCACGTGGGTCCGCGGCGGGCAGGTCGACTTCACCACCCCGCGGGGGCGCCTCCTGCGCCGCGGCGAGGCCTAGGGACCGGGGCCCGCGGCCGGGGCCGGGGCCAGCACGGCTCCGGCCGGGCCGCCCGGGATGCCGGTCCGCCGGAATCCCCCACAGACTGCCGTGGTCCGGGACGGGGCTTGCGCCCCGGACCACGGCGAACCAGGTGCGCGTCCGCACGACACTGGGCGGGACGCGCCCACGGTGCCGCTCTTCCTACAAAGCAGCGGGCACCTCCCGGGCGCGGGTTCGCCAGCCCGCCCGGACGGTAGGACCGGCGCCCTCCCTGAGACGGACAGGGAGGGCGCCGGCACGCGTTAAGCGAACCCTGCGGGGCCCGGGGAGGCGGGCGCCGGCTCCTCCGGGATCCGTGGACGACCGTGCGGGCAGCGCATGAGGCCGCGGCGTCATGCGCTACCCGCACGGGTCTGCGCGCAGGGCGTTTCGGCTAGGCCCCCAGCAGCTCGCGCAGCCGGGCGACGTGGCCCGCGGCGTCGACCCGGTACTCCGCGTGGGCGACCTGGCCGTCGGGACCGACGACCACGGTCGTGCGCAGCGTGCCGGTGACGGTCTGCCCGTTGATCTCCTTCTCCCCGAACGCCCCGTAGGCCTGCGCGGTCGCCGAGTCGGCGTCGGAGAGGAGCGGGAACGTCAGGGACTTGGCCTGCGCGAACTCGCGGATGGCCTCCGGCCCGTCGGGTGAGATCCCGACGACGTCGTAGCCGGCCGCCTTGAGCGAGTTCAGGTTGTCCCGGAAATCGCAGGCCTCCGTGGTGCAGCCCGGCGTCGCCGCCTTCGGGTAGAAGTAGACGACGACGCTGCGTCCGGCGTAGTCGGCCAGCGACACGGGCCGCCCCTCGGCGTCGGGCAGCGTGAAGGGCGGGGCGGGCTCGCCCGCGGTGAGGGGGCGCAGGGATTCGGTCATGACGGCCTCGGCTTTCTCTCGATTTCCAAGATGCGGTATCGAAATCTCAGTATACGGAGGAGTGGTCCGCGGCATACCCCTTCCGGGGCCGGACACGCGGCCGCGGAGCGCCCGCGAGGCGTGCCTTGGCGGCCGGCCGGGACTACGATCCGAAGGAGGAGACGCCGCGGTCCTCCGTCCCGGGCCACGGCGCGGGATCCGGGTGGGAGACCAGATGACCGTCAGATTCGAGTGCACCACGAAGTCCCGGCTCGGCCGTGAGGAGTTGTTCAAACGGTCCCTGAGCATCGACTCGCACGTCGGCTCCATGGCGAAATCCCGCGAGCGGGCCGTCGCGGGCGTGACGTCCGGGGCCATCGGCCTGAACCAGAGTGTCACGTGGAAGGCCCGCCATTTCGGCCTGCCGGTGACCATGACCAGCCGCATCACCGAGCTGGAGGAGCCCCGCTACTTCGTCGACGAGCAGGTCAGCGGGCCGTTCCGGGCGTTCCGGCACTTCCACGCGTTCCACGAGGCGGACGGCGGGACCGTCATGGTCGACCTCATCGAGTTCACGGCGCCCCTGGGCGTCGTCGGCCGGGCCGCGGAACGGCTGGTCCTGGCCCGCTACCTGCGCCACCTCATCGAGAAGCGCAACGAGTACCTCGTGGGGGACGCCGCGGCCTGAGGCCGGTTCGGGGCGCCCCGGCCTGAGGCGGGCCGCGGGCGCCGCGCGCAGCCCGGGCGCCCGGAATCATCCGATCGGCGGATCCTCGCCCGTGGTCCCCGGGACTAGGCTGAAAGCGGCCCCGGGGTTGCCGCCCCGGCGGGCCCTTCCCCGCCCCCACTCCCGCGCGCGGGGATCTCGACCCGAGGAACCGCACCCATGCTCCTGAGACTCATCCGGGACCACGCCAAGCCGTACACCGGCTGGATCGTGGCCGTGCTCGTCTTCCAGCTGGCGACGACCATCGCCACCCTCTTCCTGCCCAGTCTCAACGCCCGCATCATCGACGAGGGCGTCGTGCGCGGGGACACCGACTTCATCTGGCGCACGGGCGGCGTGATGCTGGCCGTCGCGTTCGCCCAGGTGCTCACCGCCGTCGCCGCCGTGTACTTCGGCGCCAAGACCTCCATGGCCATGGGCCGGGACATCCGCCGGGGCGTCTTCCACCGGGTCAGCGGCTTCTCGGCGCGGGAGGTCAACGCGTTCGGCGCCCCCACCCTGATCACGCGCGGCACGAACGACGTGCAGCAGGTCCAGATGCTGGTGCTGATGGGCCTGAACTTCATGGTCGCGGCGCCGATCATGTGCATCGGCGGCATCATTATGGCCCTGCGGGAGGACGTCGGCCTGTCTTGGCTCGTCTGGGTCTCCGTCCCGCTCCTGGTCGTCCTGGTCGGGGTCATCATCCGCTTCCTCATGCCCCTCTTCCGGACCATGCAGGACCGGATCGACGGGATCAACGGCGTGCTGCGCGAGCAGATCACGGGCATCCGCGTCGTGCGCGCCTTCGTGCGCGAACCCTACGAGGCCCGCCGCTTCGACGAGGCCAACACGAAGCTCACCGAGGTCGGGGTCAGGGTCGGCAACCTCTTCGTGCTGATGTTCCCGCTGATCGGCATGGTCCTGCACCTGGCCACCGCCGCCGTCCTCTGGTTCGGCGGCCACCGCGTCGCGGACGGGGCGATGGAGGTCGGCGCGCTCACCGCGTTCCTGCAGTACCTGCTGCAGATCCTCATGGCCGTCATGATGGGCACCTTCATGGCGATGATGGTCCCGCGCGCCATGGTCTGCGCCGAGCGCATCACCGAGGTCCTGCGCACCGAGCCGTCCCTGCGCGTCCCCGCCGCCCCCGCCGAGACCTCGGGTAGCGGAGCCGTCGAGTTCCGGAACGTCTCCTTCGGCTACCCCGGCGCGGAGGCACCCGTCCTGGCCGATGTGTCCTTCACGGCCGAGCGCGGGAAGACGATGGCGATCATCGGGTCCACGGGCTCCGGCAAGACCTCGCTGCTGAACCTCATCCCGCGCCTCTACGACGCGGGGGCGGGGGAGGTGCTCGTCGACGGCGCACCCGTCACCGCACTGACCCGCGACCAGCTGGCCGCACGGATCGCGATCGTGCCGCAGCGCCCGTACCTGTTCTCCGGCACGGTCGCCTCGAACCTGCGCTTCGGTGACGAGCACGCGTCCGAGGCGCGGCTGTGGGAGGCCCTCGAGACCGCCCAAGCCGCCGACTTCGTCCGCGCCAAGCCGAAGGGGCTCGCCTCCCGGATCTCCCAGGGCGGCACCAACGTCTCCGGCGGCCAGCGCCAGCGCCTGTGCATCGCCCGCGCCCTCGTCGCCCGGCCGGACATCTACCTGTTCGACGACTCGTTCTCGGCACTCGACGTCGCCACCGACGCCCGCCTGCGCGCGGCCCTGCGCGGACCCACCCGGGACGCGGCCGTGGTCATCGTGGCCCAGCGCGTCTCGACCATCATCGGCGCGGACCAGATCCTGGTGCTCGACCACGGGCGGATCACCGCCCGCGGCACCCACGAGGAGCTCCTCGCCACCTCGGACACGTACCGGGAGATCGTGGAGTCCCAGATCAGCGCGGAGGAGGTGGCGTAGGTGGGGAAGCACACCAGGCGCCCGGCGGACGACGACGGCGGCGCCCGCGCCGCGGACGGCCGGGCCCCCGCGAACCGGCCCGCGCCGGACCGGTCCGACGCCGACACCCCCGCGAACCGCCGCCCCGGCGTCGCCGGCCCCGGGCAGGCGGCCGACCCTGCCACGGCGCCCGACGCGGTTCCCGGCGAGGCCGCGGCCGCGTCCACCGCCCCCGTGGCCGCCGCCGTCGAGGTGGAGGAGCCCGAGGAGTTCGTCGAGATGAGCATCGACGACGGCTGGGGCGGACAGCAGTCGGTCCGCAAGGCCGAGCACTTCTGGCCGTCCGCGAAGCGGCTGCTCGGCCTGCTGGCCCCGCAGAAGGCCGGCATCGCCGTCGTGCTGCTGTTCGTGGCCGCCGCCGTCGTCCTCAACGTCATCGCGCCCAAGGTCCTCGGCCGGGCCATGGACGTGATCTTCTCCGGCGTCGTCTCGGCGCAGATGCCCGCCGGGGCCAGCGCCGAGCAGGTCGTCGCCGGCCTGCGCGCCCAGGGCCAGAACGACCTGGCCGACATGCTGGCCGGGATGGAGCTCGTCCCGGGCACGGGCGTCGACTTCACCGAGCTCGGCGTCATCATCTCGATCGTGCTGGCCATGTACTTCGTGGCCAACGTGTTCATGTGGGCCCAGGGCTTCATCCTCAACCGGCTGGTCATGCGCGTCGTCCACGGCCTGCGCCGGGACGTCGAGGCCAAGCTCAACCGGCTGCCCCTGAACTACTTCGACACCCGCCAGCGGGGTGACACGCTCTCCCGCGTCACCAACGACGTCGACAACATCCAGAACGCGCTTCAGCAGGCCTTCGCCCAGCTGATCCAGGCGCTGCTGACCGTGATCGGCATCGTGATCATGATGTTCGTCGTCTCCTGGCAGCTGGCCCTGATCGCGCTCGTCGCGCTGCCGCTCTCGGGCGTCGCCGCCGGCCTGATCGGGACGCGCGCCCAGACGCGGTTCAAGGAGCAGTGGAAGTCGACGGGGGCGCTGAACGGGCTCATCGAGGAGTCCTTCGCCGGCCACGAGCTCGTCACCGCGTTTGGCCGCCACGAGCAGTCCCTGGCCGGCTTCGAGGAGCGCAACGAGGGGCTGTTCCGGGCCTCCTTCGGCGCCCAGTTCGTCTCCGGCATGATCTACCCCGTCATGCAGTTCGTCTCCTACCTGTCCTACGTGGGCATCGCCGTCGTCGGCGGCCTGCGCGTGGCCAGCGGGCAGATGAGCTTGGGCGACGCGACCGCGTTCATCCAGTACTCGCGCGAGTTCACGCAGCCGCTCGGCCAGATGGCCGGCATGGCGAACATGCTCCAGTCAGGCGTCGCCTCGGCGGAGCGCACGTTCGAGCTCCTGGACGCCGAGGAGCAGGACCCGGAGACCGCCGAGGAGCACCTGCCCGAGCGCACGGACGGGCACGTCGGCTTCCACCGCGTGGACTTCTCCTACGACCCGGCCAAGCCGCTGATCGAGGACCTGTCCTTCGAGGCGCACCCCGGGCACACGGTCGCGATCGTCGGCCCCACCGGCGCCGGCAAGACGACGCTCGTGAACCTCGTGATGCGCTTCTACGAGCTCGATGGCGGGTGCATCACGCTGGACGGCGTCGACATCACGCGGCTGTCCCGCTCCGAGCTGCGCTCCAAGGTGGGGATGGTGCTGCAGGACGCGTGGCTGTTTAACGGGACCATCCGGGAGAACATCCGCTACGGCCGGCTGGACGCCACCGACCCGGAGGTGCTCGCCGCGGCGCGCGCCACGTACGTGGACCGCTTCGTGCGGGCCCTGCCGGACGGGTACGACACGGTGATCGAGGACGAGGGCACCAACGTGTCCTCGGGGGAGAAGCAGCTGATCACGATCGCCCGCGCCTTCCTGGCGAACCCGTCGCTGCTGATCCTCGACGAGGCCACGAGTTCCGTCGACACGCGCACCGAGCTGCTGGTCCAGCACGCCATGGCCGCGCTGCGCACGGACCGGACGAGCTTCGTGATCGCCCACCGCCTCTCCACGATCCGGGACGCGGACACGATCCTGGTCATGGAGGACGGCCGGATCGTGGAGCAGGGCAGCCACGAGGACCTGTTGGCCGCCCGCGGCGCATACCACCGCCTGTACATGTCGCAGTTCGCCGGCCCCGCCGAGGACCCGGACGCGGACGCGTTCGGGCAGGTGGACGGGTCCGACGCCGACGCGGCCGCCGTCCGCGCGGCGGGCGGGGCGCGGCCCGGCGCGGGCGACGACGGCTCGCTAGGGTAGGGGCATGCAGCACCGCCCCCTGCCCGGGACCCCGGGCGCGCCCCATCCCGCCCGGCCCCGCCATCCGGACCTCGGGCCCGGGCGGTTCGCCTGGGGGGACGGCGTCGCCGTCGTCCTCTACGTGCTGCTCTTCGGGCTCGGCGGGGCCGGCCTGCTGCTCTTCGTTCCCGGGTTCCGGGAGATGTTCGGGACCCCGGACACCGCCCAGTTCGCCGTCAACCTGGTCGCCTACGCCGTGCTGTTCACGGCCGCGATGATCATGGCCTTCCCCACGTTCGTCGCGTCGCTGCGCACGTTCCTCATCCACCCCTGGGCCAAGGGGTTCGGGCTGCCCGGGGCCTGGCTGGCCAGCCTGGGCGTGACCGCGGCGATCCTCGTGTCCGTGGGCCAAGCCGTGAAGAGCGAGAACCAGCTGACCATCGAGGGGATGACCCGGTCCGTCCCGTTCGCGACGATGTTCGCCGTCGCCGTCGTCATGGGCCCCTTCGTCGAGGAGTACCTGTTCCGGCACCTGCTGATCGGCAAGCTCAGCCGCTACCTCAACCAGTGGGTCTGCGTGGTGCTCTCGGTCGGGATCTTCAGCGGCATCCACTTCCTCGGCGCCGGCGGGCGCATCGATCCGACCTCGGTCGTGCCGTACGCCGTCCTCGGGGTGGCGATCAGCGTCGCCTACGTGCTGACCGGGAAGTCCCTCGCGTACTCCTACATCCTGCACGTGCTGCAGAACGGGGTGTCCCTGGTGGTCGCGTACACCGTCCTGCCGATGCTCGGCTGAGCCGGGCTGCATGCGAGACGACGCCGGCTGGGCCGGCCACGCCCGGGGCACGCCCGGCTACCGGCGGCTGCTGCTGGCGCTGTTCGCGGCCGGCGTCGCCACGTTCGCCCAGCTGTACTCCGTCCAGGGCGTGCTGCCGGCCCTGTCCCGGGACCTGCGCGTCTCCGAGGCCGAGGCCGCGCTGGCCGTGTCCGCGGCGACGCTCGGTCTCGCGGTGTCCGTCATCGCGTGGTCCGGGGTCGCGGACCGGATCGGCCGGCGGCGGACGATGGCCGTGGCCCTGTGCGCCCTGACCGTCCTCGGGCTGCTGGTACCGGCCGCGCCGGGGTTCGGGGCGCTCCTCGCGGTCCGCTTCGCCGAGGGCGTCGCCGTCGGCGGGATCCCCGCCGTCGCGCTGGCCTACCTGTCCGAGGAGGTCTCCCGGCTGCACTCGGCCGTCGCCGCGGGCACGTACATCTCGGGGACCACACTCGGCGGGCTGTCCGGGCGCCTGGTGGCCGGGCCGCTGTCGGAGCTCGTCGGTTGGCGGACCGGCGTCCTCGCCGTCGCCCTGATGTCGGCCGCGGCGGCCGCCGTGTTCCTGGCCGTCGCGCCCCGGGCGCGCGGCTTCGCCGCCGCACGCCGGGCCCCGGGGGAGCCCGGACTCGCCGCGCGGCTGGCCGCGAACCTGCGCGGCGGGCCCCTGCTGGCCCTGTACGCGCAGGGGTTCCTGCTCATGGGGGGCTTCGTGGCCGTCTACAACTTCCTGGGGTTCCGGCTCGAGGCGCCCCCGTTCTCCGTGCCCTCGTCGCTGGTTTCGCTGGTGTTCGTCGCCTACCTCTCCGGCACGTGGTCGTCCCGGCGGGCCGGGGGCCTCGCCGCCCGGTTCGGCCGCCTGCGCGTGCTGCTGGGCGCGACGGGCGTCATGGGCGCCGGCCTGCTCGCGACCCTGGCCCCATGGATCCCCGCCGTGGCCGTGGGGATGCTCCTGTTCACCGCGGGGTTCTTCGCGGCCCACGCCGTCGCCAGCGGGTGGATCCCGCTGCTAGGCGTGGGGGGCCGGGCGCAGGCCGCGAGCCTGTACAACCTGGCGTACTACGCGGGGTCGAGCCTCTTCGGCTGGGCGGTCGGCCTGGCGTTCGCTCCGCTCGGCTGGGGCGGGGCCGTCGCGTGCGTGGCGGCGCTCCTGGCGCTGGCCGCGGCCTCGGCCGGGGCCGCCCTGCGCGGGGTCCCCGGCGCCCGGCCGGGCCAGCGGCGGAACGGCGCCTAGAGTGCCGAAAAGAATCCGGTGAGGAAGAGGCCTGCGACAAAACCGGGAACCACCATGACGAGAAGCTTCGCCTCCGTGGCCCGCAGAGGACGAGCCTGCCGCTTGTACTGTCGGTACTCGTGCCCGAACGGCGCGGTCCACTGGTGCTCAAGGTACAGCTGAAGGAGGCGGGCGACGCGGTAGGGGCGGCCCCATGAGGCGAGTTCAACCGCAGCCGGCCAGACGAGCCCCCATGCGGCGACACCCGCGCTGGGTCGCCCACCTAGTTCGCTGGCTCCTGCTGCGCTGCAGAATCCGATAAACAGCACGATCGGGTGCATGACGAGGACCCAGGGGACCGTGGCCAGCAACGGCTCGTGCTCCCGTCCGGGCGGGCGGTTCCCCAAGCGGTCCCTCCGCGCGTGCCAGAGGAGTCCAGCGACGCAGGCAAGCGCCAGGCAGGGGCTGATGAGGGAGCCTATGGTCATCTCGCCTTCCCCACCTGCAGCGGACGTTGCGCCCGCGTTCTTAACGAGATTCTACGGGCGAGTGGAATCCAGCAGCCGGCCGACCTCGCCGTCGTCCGTCTGGTCGAACCACTCGTACGCCTGGCCGACGGCCCGCAGGTCCTGCGGTGCCCACAGGCAGACGACGTCGTCGGCGATCTCCGCGAGCTCCCGCGCCGTGGGCCCGAGCGCAACCGGCACGGCCACGCCCAGCCGCTCCGGCCCCAGGGAGCGCACGGCCGCGACCGCCGCGCGCATGGTCGAGCCCGTGGCGACGCCGTCGTCGACCAGCAGCACGCGCCGGCCGGCCAGGACCAGCGGCGGGCGCCCGCCCCGGTAGGCCGCCTCGCGGCGCAGCAGCTCACGCTCCTCGCTGGCGGCCGCGGCGTCGAAGACCCGCTGTCGCTCGCGCTCGGGGATCTCCTCGAGGACCATCGGGTTCTCCACGCAGCGCACGGTTCCTGCCACCACGGCCAGTGCGCCCATCGCCACCTCGCGGTGCAGTGGATGGCCGACCTTCCGCACGACGACCACGTCCAGCGGCGAACCCAGCGCGCGGGCCACCTCCGCCGCGACGGGCACCCCGCCGCGCGGCAGGCCCAGCACGACGGCGCCTGCCCACCCGCCGTCGTCGGTCAGACGCGCCCCCAGGCGCGCCCCGGCGTCGTACCTGTCCCGGAAACCGTCCACGTGCACCCCCTCGCCCGGGGACCGGCCCGGGCTGCGTCGGTTCTCCCACGGTAGGGCGGGCAGGTAGGCATGGCCAGAGCGGGGCGACGGTCCTACCGTGGGAGGCACGAAGCGGAAGGAGTGGGAGCAATGCCCAAGACCGGCAAGAACGACCACGCACGCAAGGACGAGCTGCCGTCGACGCTGCAGCGCTCGAGCCAGAAGGCCCAGGACACGTTCGCCAAGACCTACGACTCGGCGATGGAGTCCTACGACGGCAACGAGGAACGCGCCGCGCGGGCCGCGTACGCGTCCCTGAAGCACACGCACCAGAAGGTCGGCGACCACTGGGAGGCCAAGGACGATCCGGGGCCCTCGGACGAGCGGGCCTCCGGGAAGGGCCGCGGGTCGGACAAGGACACCGCGGGCGGCGTGAACGCGAACGCCACCAAGGAGGACCTCTACGAACAGGCCAAGAAGCAGGAGGTCCCCGGCCGGTCCACCATGAACAAGGACGAACTGGTCGACGCGCTGCAGAAGGACAACGACAAGAGGACCCGCAAGGCGCGCGGCGACTGACCGGCCGGGGCGGGTCAGGGGCCTGGGGCCTCCGGGACCGGGTGTGGGCCGCAGGCCGGGCTGTCCGCCACCCGGTGACCGCAGTCGGCCGGGCGGCCGCCGAGGACGCCCTTTCGGCGCGAGGTCAGGCGTTGCTGCGGGCGATCTCGCGCGGGAGGGGCGATCTCGCGCGGGAGGGGCGATTTCGCGCGGGAGGGGCGATCTCGCGCGGGAGGGGCGACGTCGCGAGCCGATCCCGGCCGGGCCCGGCGGCTCGCGGGCGGCCCGATACGCTGGGGATCGTGACCCCCGATCAGTCCCCGCCCCGCGCCGCCGCGCCCCCGCGCCACCTCGGCCGGACCATCCTGGCCCTCGCCCTTCCCGCGCTGGGCGCGCTGATCGCCGAGCCGCTGTTCCTGCTCGCCGACACGGCGATCATCGGCCACCTCGGGGTCGCGGAACTCGCCGGCGCCGGCCTGGGCGCGACCGTGCTGCAGACGGCCGTCGGCCTCATGGTCTTCCTCGCGTACTCGACGACGCCCGCCGTCGCCCGGCGGCTCGGCGCGGGGCGCCTGGACCTGGCCCTCGCGGCCGGGCGCGACGGGGTGTGGCTGGCCGCGGTCCTCGGGGCCGTACTCGCGCTCGCCGGATGGGCTGCCACCCCGGCGCTGGTCGGCGCGATGGGGGCCGAGGGCGGCGTCGCCGGCTTCGCGACGGACTACCTGCGCTGGTCCATGCCCGGACTGCCCGCCATGCTGCTCGTGCTTGCCGCGACCGGCGTGCTCCGCGGGCTGCAGGACACGAAGACGCCGCTCGCGGTCGCCGGGATCGGGTTCGCCGCGAACATCGGCCTCAATTTCGCCCTGGTCTACGGGGCCGGGATGTCCGTCGCCGGCGCGGCCCTCGGGACCACGATCGCCCAGTGGGGGATGGCCCTGGTCTACCTGTGGATGCTGGTTCCCCGCGCCCGGGCCCACGGCGTGCGCCTGCGCCCGGACTGGCACGGGGTCCTGGCGTCGGGGCGGGTCGGGTCGTGGCTGATGCTGCGCACGCTGAGCCTACGCCTGGCGATCCTGGCCACGGTGTGGGTCGCCACGGCCCAGGGGCCGGTGACGCTGGCGGCCCACCAGCTCGTCTTCACGCTGTTCACGTTCCTCGCGTTCGCCCTCGACGCGATCGCGATCGCCGCCCAGGCCCTCATCGGCAAGGAGCTCGGGGCCGGGAACCGCGTCCTCGCCCAGCGGCTGACGTCCACGATGATCCGCTGGGGGCTGCTCTTCGGGCTGTTCACGGGCGCCGTCCTGGCCGCCGCGGCCCCGTTCGCGGGGGCCCTCTTCACGGGGAACGCGGAGGTGCAGCGCGCCGCCGCCGTGGGGCTGTGGGTCCTGGCGGCGTCCCAGCCGGTGTGCGGGGTGGTGTTCGTGCTCGACGGCGTCCTCATCGGCGCCGGGGACGCCCGCTACCTGGCCGTGACCGGTGTCGTGAACCTGGCCGCCTACGCCCCGCTGCTCTGGTGGGCCGGCACCGCGGACACGGCCGGCACCGGCCCGATCCTGGCCCTGTGGCTCGCGTTCGGCGTCGGCTACATGCTGGCCCGCGCCGCGACCCTGGTCTGGCGGGTCCGCAACGACCGCTGGATGTCCGTGGGCGCGTAGCCGCCGGCCCGGGGGCGGGCCGGCGGCGCGGCGCTAGACGCCGGTGGTCGCGCCGATGGTCGCGAACGTGGCGATGAGGATGATGACCCCGGCCACCAGGCCGACGTAGCCGATCACGAGGCCGGCGATGGCGAGGCCGCGGCCGCCCTCGCCGGTGCGCTTGATCTGGCCCAGGGCGATGTGCCCGAAGATCACGCCGAGCAGGCTGACGAAGAACGAGGAGATCAGGGAGACGATCGCCATCGTGTTGGTCTTGCGCTCGCCGACGTAGGGGTTGCCGTACTGCTGGGGGTAGTTGGTGCTCATGGTGGTGTCCTTAGGATCGGTGGGCCGGAGCTACTTGCTGGCCGTGGCGCTGGTCGCGGCCGTCGTCGTCGTGGTCTGGTTGAGGACCACGCGGTACTTGCCCCACGCGGGGGCGTAGACCTTGCTCCAGCCGCGGCCGTTGCGGAAGTCGATGGTGCGGATGGTCTTCCAGCCGCTGGAGGTCCACTTCTGGACCTTGGCGTCCTGCGGGTTGAAGGCGCGGTAGCCGGCGGAGGCGGGGCTGTAGTAGGTGGCCTTGGCCAGCAGGGAGACGTAGCTGCCGCTGCGGGAGGCCGAGACGGTGACCTTCGCCTGGCCGCGTGCGTAGAACGCCTTGTTGGCGCCGTCGTCGTAGTCGTAGGTTTCCGCCGCGTCGTAGATGTTGGACGGGCCGATCCGGTAGACGCCAAGTCCCATGTCGTCGCACAGGACCGGGCGGTCCCAGTAGTAGTCGCGGTCGAACTCGGCCCAGTCGACCAGGTACCCGTAGCGGGTGACGACGGAGTCGATGAAGTAGTCCCCGGCGCCGGCGCCGACGGTGCGCTTGACGTAGGCGGTGGTGGCCTTGCAGCCCGGGGCGCTGAACACGACGTCGCGCACGGTGAAGCCGGTGACGTCGACCGGCTGGGTCGTGGCGGCGGTCGCGGCCGACGGCGCGAGCGTGAGGGCGAGTGCGGCGGCCGCGGCGGCGGCCACGGAGCGCAGGCGGATACGAAGAGGCATGGCGGAGTCCCCCCAAGGAAAAAGAACGCGAGTGAGTGGTGCGCGGCGTCCGTAGGGGAGGCCGACGGGAGAATCCTAAGCTGCGCGGGCGCCTGTGACCTAATACATAGCCAAATCGTGACCGACGGACGCGCGGCTCCGTCCGTCGGCCAGGCGCCGTTCGGCCGTGGCGCCCGCCAGCCGCGGGGGTGCCCTGTTCCGCGGGGGCTCGGAAGCTACCGCGCGCCGTCCCACAGGCCGGAGCCGCGGGCGAATTGGCGCGTGACGGTCGCGTGGATGGTGCGCAGGTGGGCGCGCATCGCGCCCTCCGCCGCGGCGGCGTCCCCGGTGGCGACGGCGGCGTACACCGCCTCGTGCTCGTCCAGTTCGACGGCGTCCGTCATGTGCTCCCGCAGGCCGGGGAGGATGTGGTGCGCCCGGGAGGTCTCGTTGAAGCACCGGTGCAGGGCATCGGCCAGGCGCGAGTTCCGGGCGCCCGAGGCGAGCGTCTCGTGGAAGCGGCGGGCCTCGCGCATCCCCTCGATCGGGTCGGCGGGGGAGACCTCGCGCTGGCGGTCGAGCGCGTCCCGGAGGGAGCCCAGCAGGGCGGCGTTCGCGTGGCGGGCGGCCTCGCCGGCGGCGTGGGGCTCCAGCAGCATCCGCAGGTCCAGCACCTCGGCCAGGTCCTGCGGGGCCATGGTCCGCACCAGGTAGCCCTTCTTCGGCAACACCGCGACGAGCCCCTCCGTCGCCAGGAGGTGCAGGGCCTCCCGGACCGGTGTCTTGGAGACGCCGAAGCCCTCGGCGAGCCGGGGCTCGACGAGGACCTCGCCGGGGGGCAGTGCCCCGGAGAGGATCTGGCCGCGGAGCTCGTCGACCAGCCGCTGGGCCAGGGAGCGGGCCGTGTCCTGCGTTGTCACTTGTGAACCGTATCACGGCATGCTAGAAATATCTTTCATGGATTCCAGAGGACCGGCGACGTCGCCCGCCCCGCCCGCCACCTCCGAGCGGATGGGGCCCGGCGCCCGCCGCGCGCTGTTCGCCGCGATCGTCGGCACCGTGATCGAGTGGTACGACTACGCGCTCTACGGCGCGGCCGCCGGCCTGGTGATCGCCCCGCTCTTCTTCGCCGGCGCGGACTCCGGCGCGACGCTCGCCGCGTTCGCGACCTTCGCCGTCGGGTTCGTCGCCCGCCCCCTCGGTGGGTTGCTGGTCGGCCACCTGGGCGACCGCCACGGCCGACGCCCCGCCATGTTGCTCACCATCCTGATGATGGGCGTCGCCACGGTCGGCATCGGGCTGCTGCCCACCTCGGCGGCGATCGGGGTGCTGGCTCCCGTGCTGCTGGTCCTCCTGCGGCTGCTGCAGGGCATGGGCGCGGGGGCGGAGCTGGCCGGCGCGATGACGCTGGTCGCCGAGTTCGCCCCGGCCCGGCGCCGCGGCCTGCTCACGTCCCTGGTGCTCGCGACCCCGCCCGCCGGCATCGTGCTGGCCACGGGGGCGTTCCTCTGGGCCTCCTCCGCCGGAGACGCCGCCCTGCTCGAGTGGGCCTGGCGCGTGCCGTTCCTCGCGTCCGCCGTCCTGTTCCTCCTCGCCGTCTTCATCCGTGCCCGGCTCGAGGAGACGCCCGAGTACGTGGCCGCCCTCCGCCGCGCCCACGAGCGCGGCGAACGGCGGCGCGTGCCGGTCGTCGAGCTGTTCCGCGGCCACAAGGCGGCCCTCGGGGTCGGCTTCCTGTCCATCACCGGGCACAATGCCCTGAACTACTCCATGGCCGTCTTCGCGTTGTCCCTCATGACCTCCGACGCCGTCGGCGTGGACCGGGGCGCCGCCCTCGCGGCCGTCACGATCGGGTCCGTGTTCGGCATCGCCGGCACGCCCGTCGGCGGATGGGCCGCGGACCGCTTCGGGGCGGGCCGCGTCCTGGCGTTCGGCTCCGGGCTCGGGACGGTGTTCGCCTTCCCGCTCTTCGCGGCCCTGGCCAGCGGCAGCGCGGTGCTTGCCGGGACCGCCCTCGCCTTCGGGTACGGCGTGGTCATCGCCTGCACGTCGGGGGCCCAGGGGGCGTTCCTCGCCGGGCTGTTCCCCGCGCGGGAGCGGTATAGCGGCATCGCCCTGGCCCGCGAGGCGAACGGCGCCGTCGTCGCCGGCTTCACGCCGCTCGCCGCGGCCGCCCTGATGGCCGCCTTCGGCGGCGCCACCTGGCCTGCGGCCGTCTTCGTCGCCCTCTGCTGCCTGGCGTCCGCAGTCCCCGTCGCCCTGTGGCGGCGGAAGGCCATCGACTGACCTCCCCCCACCCGTCCGACCCCCGAGGAGCCGCACCCATGCGCCGCCGCCTGCCCCGCCCGTCCGAACTGCGTCCGCTCATGCGCTTCGAGCCGTTCAACCCGGACCGGCGGGCGGCCCGCCTGGGCCGGGCCGCGGACATCGAAGACCTGCGCGGGATCGCGCGCCGCCGCACGCCCAAGCCGGCGTTCGACTACGTCGACGGCGCCGCGGGCGCCGAGCTGACGGCGGCCCGCACGCGCGACGCGTTCGCCTCGACGGAGCTGCTGCCCCGGATCCTCCACGGCACGGCCGCGGCGGACCTGGCCGTGGAGATCGCCGGCGGCCGCTCCGCGCTGCCCTTCGGCATCGCCCCCACCGGGTTCACGCGCTTCATGCACGCCGAGGGGGAGGACGCCGGAGCGGGCGCCGCCGCCGCCGCGGGCATCCCGTTCTCGCTCTCGACCATGGGCACCCGCTCCATCGAGGAGGTGGCCGCCGCGTCCGGGAGCGGGCGGCGCTGGTTCCAGCTCTACCTCTGGAAGGACCGGGACCGCTCGCGCGAGCTCATCGAGCGGGCCTGGGCCAGCGGCTTCGACACGCTGCTCGTCACGGTGGACACGCCCGTGGCCGGGCAACGGCTGCGCGACGTGCGCAACGGCATGGCCATCCCGCCGCGGCTGACCCTGCGCACCGTCGCGGACGCCTCCCGCCGGCCGGAGTGGTGGTTCAACTTCCTCACCACGGACCCGCTGAGCTTCGCGTCGCTGTCCCGCTCCAGCGCCTCCCTGCCGGAGCTGATCAACTCGATGTTCGACCCCACCCTGAACTTCACGGACCTCGAGTGGATCCGCGGGATCTGGCCGGGCCGGCTGTTCGTCAAGGGCGTCCTCACCGCGGAGGACGCCAGGAGCTCGCTCGACGCCGGCGCCGACGGCCTCGTGGTGTCCAACCACGGCGGCCGGCAGCTCGACCGGGCGCCCGTGGCGCTCAAGGCCCTGGCGGAGGTGCGCGCGGCGGCCGGGCCGGACGTGGAGATCATCCTGGACTCCGGGATCATGTCCGGCGCCGACATCGTGGCCGCGCTCGCGCTCGGTGCCGACTTCACGCTGATCGGCCGCGCCTACCTGTACGGGTTGATGGCCGGCGGGCGGCAGGGGGTCGACCGGGCGATCGCGCTGCTCGCGGAAGAGGTGCGCGTGGCCATGATGCTCATGGGGGCGCGCACCGTCGCCAACCTCGGGCCGCACAGCGTCCGCGCCCCCTGGCTGCAGGCGGGGAGCGGCGTGGCGATGGCCACCCCGGCGCCCCCCGGCGGGGTCGGGTCCGCGGCGCGGCGGTAGGATCGAGCGGTGCCTCCGATCCATCCCGCCCCCGACACCGCGGCCGCCATCTGGCGCCCGGTGCTCCTGCGGGCGCTCGTCGCGGCCGCCTTCGGCGGGCTGTCCATCTTCTGGCAGCGCCCCGGCGCCGCCACGGTCGCGTACCTGACCGCCGCCTACTTCGTCTTCACCGCCAAGGCCGTCTGGGACCTGTCCCGGGCGCCCGAGGCGGGGGCGCGGCTGCGCCCGCTGCTGGCGGGCGCCTGCGCCGCCTGGCTGCTCGCCGCGGTCGCGCTGGTCCTGATGCCGACGACGGCGGGGCTCGTCGTCGCGGCCGGCGTCGGCCTGCTCGCCGCCGGGGTGCTGGAGCTCGCCGCGTGGTGGCGGCACCGCCGCGACGCCGGACCGGCGCGCGATGCCCTGATCACGGGCCTGGCCGGGGCCGGCAGCGGCGTCGGGCTCCTGTGGCTCGGTCCCGGGCTGGACGCCCACGGCCTCTGGGGGATCTCCGGGGGCGGCGCCGTGGTCATCGGGGTGTTCCTGCTCATCGCCGCCTTCGGCTACCGGCACGACTCCCGGGCCGCCGCCCACCGGTAGACTGGAAAGATCATCTCGTTGTCAGGAGGAATCCGCGTGGCCAGCAAGCCGTCCAACCAGAAGCCGTCGTGGCAGCAGGGCATCAAGGCGCCGCTGGTCTTCTCGTTCGTGATGGGCATCATCGCGGCGGTCGTCGCGTCGATCTCCGCGACCGGCGGGACGGACGAGGTGCTGCGCGTGGACATCGGGCTCCTGGCCTTCGGCATCGCGTTCGTCGCCACGCTGCTTGTGGTCTCCGTGCTCATGATGGCCAGCAAGGAGAACCCGCCGGGGCTCAGCGAGGGTTCGGGCGTGAACCGCTCCTCGGCCCGCCCCGACCGGAAGAAGCCCGGCCAGGGCCAGTAGCAGCCGGGGGCGGGACTCAGGCCCGGGCGTCGGGCCCGCCGGCCTCGTCGCCCAGCACGTCGTCCGTGCCGCCCCATTCCGCCAGGAACTGCTCGCGGGTCATCCGCTCCAGATCCCGCCGCACGGTCGCCACGATCGCCTCGGCCTCGTCGATCGTGGACGCGGTGATCCGCAGGACCTCGGCGTCGTTGTCGATCCGCCGGACCACGACGGTCGCTCCGGCCGCCTCCGACCCGTCCCCACCGAAGAAGGCGTCTGCGATGCCGGCCACCCAGCGGGCGGCCGCCCGCCACGCGCCGTCGTGGGCGCTGTCCAATCCCGCGTCGTAGTTCTCCGAGGCGTGGTGGCTGTCGGGCGTTGTGCTCACGTCGGGCTCCTTCCGTCCTGCCGTGTGCGGCGACTCCGCCGGTGGGGACCAGTGTAGGCGTCTGGCCCGCCGGGACCAGCACGCCGGGGTATCGGTCCGGGGGCCGCCGGCCGGTGGGTCCGCCGGCGGGGCGCGGGGGCGGTTCCGGCCGGCCGGCCTCGCCGGCCCTACGCCCGGGCGGCCCGCCGCTGCCGGTACGCCCGCACGTGCTCCCGGTTCGCGCAGTTCCCGGTGTCGCAGTAGCGCTTGGAGCGGTTGCGGGAGAGGTCGAGGAGGACTGCCGGGCAGTCGGGGGCGTCGCACGCGCGCAGGCGCTCGAGTTCGCCGGAGCGGACGACGTCGACCAATGCCATGGCCGCCTCGACGGCCATGCGCTCGTCGAGCGGGGCCCCCGGCGTGGTGGCGTGCAGGTGGTAGTCCCAGGAACCGTGCTTGACGAGTTGGGGGAGCGCCCGCGCCGCCCGGAGGATGTGGTTGACCTCGGTGACCACGCGCTCCTCGTCCGCGCCCCAGACCGCCGCCAGCCGCGTCCGCAGGTGCCGCACCGCGCGCAGCTCGCCCTCGGAATGCGTGCGCGAGCCGGTGAACCCCTCCCGCTCCAGGAACGCGTCCAAGTCGGCCAGCGTCAGAAGCCCGTCCACCTCGCTGGCACCCGTGTTCACCAGGTTCACCACGGAGCGCAAGGCCACCGCAGTGTCAGGGGCAAAGATCATGGACGCTCCTGTCGACACGCGAGTTCCGGCTGTCATAAGCTGATGTCAGTAGTATACGTCCCCGCGCTCCTGACACTCCTTTCCGTGTCGGCCGCAGCCGTTCCCCGAAAGGCCAGCCGCCATGCCCGCCTCCCAGAGCACCACCCGCCTCGGCGCGTCCAACACCGCCCTGGCCGGCGTGTGGATCGCGCTGTTCTCCTCGGCCGTCTTCGGGATCTCGGGCTCCTTCGCGAAGCCCCTCCTCGAGGCCGGGTGGACCTCCGGTGCTGCCGTCGGCGCGCGCATGCTCGGGGCGGCGCTGGTGCTGCTGGTCCCGACGCTGGTGGTCCTGCGCGGACGCTGGCGCAGCGTCCTGGAGAACGCGAAGCCCATCGCGCTGTTCGGTCTGTTCGGGGTCGGCGTCTGCCAGTTCTCCTATTTCCAGGCCGTCGAGCGCCTCGACGTCGGCGTCGCCCTGCTCCTCGAATACCTCGCGCCCGTGCTGATCGTCCTGGTCCTCTGGGCGCGCAGCCGCCGCCTGCCCAGCCGGTTCACCGTGGCGGGGACGGTCCTGTCGCTGGTCGGACTGGTGCTCGTCCTGGACGTCGCGGGCGGGAAGGGCGTGGACCCGATGGGCGTGCTCTGGGGCATCGGGGCGGCCATCGGCCTGGCGGTGTACTTCTTCGTGACCGCCCGGGCCAACGACAGCCTGCCGCCGCTCGTCCTGGCCACCGGCGGCCTGTTCGTGGGCGCCGCGCTGATGCTGCTGCTGGGCGCCGTCCGACTGCTGCCGATGGCGGCGACCTTCGGCCAGGTTTCGTTCTCCGGAATCCCCGTCCCCTGGTGGGCGGCCCTGGCCGGGCTCGTCCTGATGGCCACCGTGGTCGCCTACGTGTCCGGGATCATGGCGGCCCGCCGCCTCGGCAGCAAGCTGGCCTCCTTCGTGTCCCTGACCGAGGTGCTCTTCGCCGTGCTCTGGGCCTGGCTGCTGCTGGGGGAGATGCCGGCCCCGATCCAGATGCTCGGCGGGCTGGCCATCGTCGGCGGCGTCTTGCTCGTGCGCGCGGACGAGCTGCGCAGCCCCGCCCCGCGGGCGGCGCCGGTGGCAACCGTGGCCGACGCGCATCCCGCCCCGTAGGGTGTCGGGACGGCCCGCCGCGGCGCGGGGGCCGGCACGAGCGACGGGAGGGACATGGCAGGCACCGGAGACGGACCCACGACGATCTACACGGTCGGGCACTCGACCCTGAGCGGGGAGGAGTTCGTCGGGCTCCTCAAGGCCCACGGGGTCCGCAAGCTCAACGACATCCGCACCGTCCCCAAGTCGCGGCACAACCCGCAGTTCTGGCACGACGCCCTCGCGGAGAACGTCCGTTCCCACGGCATCACCTACCGCCACGTCCCGGACCTCGGGGGCCTGCGCCACCGCCGGAAGGACAGCCCGAACGGGGCGTGGCGGAACAAGTCCTTCCAGGGCTATGCCGACTACATGCTGACCGACGAGTTCAACGAGGCGGTGGACCGCCTGGCGGAGCGCGGCCACACCAACGACCTGGCCATCATGTGCGCCGAGGCCGTGCCGTGGCGATGCCACCGCTCCCTGGTCGGCGACGCGCTGCTGGTGCGCGGCGTGAGGGTGCTGGACATCTTCTCGCCGACGCAGGCCAAGGAGCACAAGCTGACGTCCTTCGCCCGGGTCGATGGAACGCGGATCACCTACCCGCCGGAGGACGCGGACTGATTCCGGTGCGCCGAGGGGGCGGCGCTCTCGCGCCGCCCCCTCGCATGCCCCGCGGCTACCTGCCGAAGCCGCGTAGCCGCAGGCTGTTCCCGACCACGAGCACGGAGCTGGCCGCCATGGCCGCGCCGGCGAGCATCGGGTTCAGCAGGCCCAGTGCCGCGACCGGGATCCCGAGCGTGTTGTAGAGGAACGCCCAGAACAGGTTGCCCTTGATCGTGCCCAGCGTGCGGCGGGAGAGCTCGATCGCCTGCGCCACCTGGTGGACGTCGTCCCCCATGAGCGTGATGTCCGCCGCCTCGATGGCGACGTCCGTGCCGGAGCCCATCGCGATCCCGAGGTCGGCCTGCGCCAGGGCGGGGGCGTCGTTGACGCCGTCGCCGACCATGGCCACCCGCCGGCCCTCGCCCTGGAGCCGCTTGACGGCCTCGACCTTGCCCTCCGGGCGGACGTCGGCGAAGACGTCGGCCGGGTCGATCCCGACCTCCTCCGCCACGGCGCGGGCCACGGGGGCGTTGTCGCCCGTCAGCAGGACCGGGCGCAGGCCCAGCTCCCGCAGCCGCGCGACCGCGTCCCGGGAGCCGGCCTTGACGGTGTCGCGCAGGCCAACGATGCCGGCCAGGCGGCCGTCCACCGCGACGGGCACCGCCGTCGTGCCCTCCTCTTGCGCCGCGCGCAGCGCGTCGGCCTGTTCGGCGGTGAGGGCGACGCCCTCCGACTCCAGGTAGCCGGCGCGCCCGGCGAGGACGACGGCGGCGCCGGAGCCGGGGACGTCGACGTCGGCGCGGATCCCCCCGCCCGGGGCGGCCACGAACCCGGTCGCGGCAGGCAGGCCGCCGCCGGCGGCGCCCACGGCGACGCGTTCGGAGGCCGCGGCGACGATGGCCTGCGCGATGGGGTGCTCGGAGCCGGACTCGGCGGCGCCGGCCACGGCGAGCAGCGTGTCCGCATCGAAGCCCGGTTCCGGCCGGACGGAGACGACGGCGAGGCGTCCCTCCGTGACCGTTCCGGTCTTGTCCAGCACCACGGTGTCGATGCGGCGGGTGTCCTCGAGGACCTGCGGCCCGCGGATCAGGATGCCCAGCTGGGCGCCGCGGCCGGTGCCGACCAGGAGGCCGACCGGCGTGGCCAGGCCGAGGGCGCACGGGCACGCGATCACCAGGACCGTCACCGCGGCCGTGAAGGCGGCGTTGAGGTCCCCGGAGAAGACGAGCCACAGCACGAACGTCACGAGGGCGATCACCAGGACGATCGGGACGAACACGGATGAGATCCGGTCCGCCAACCGGGCGATGGGGGCCTTGCCCGTCTGCGCCTCGGAGACGAGCCGCCCCATCTGCGCCAGTGTGGTGTCCGAGCCGACGCGCGTGGCGCGCACGACGAGCCGGCCGGAGGTGTTGATGGTCGCGCCGGTGACCGCGGAGCCGGGGCCGACCTCCTCGGGGACGGACTCGCCGGTCAGCAGCGACGCGTCGATGGCCGAGGCGCCGTCGACGACGGTCCCGTCGGTGGCGACCTTCTCGCCCGGGCGGACGACGAATTCGTCGCCGGGGACCAGGTCGGCCGCCGGGATGCGGACCTCGCGGCCGTCCCGGAGCACGGTTGCCTCCTTGGCGCCGAGGTCCAGCAGCGTCCGCAGGGCGTCACCGGCCCGCGCCTTGGCGCGCGCCTCCAGCCAGCGGCCCAGGAGCAGGAACGTCGCCACGACGCCCGCCGTCTCGAAGTACAGCTGGTGCTCGGCCATCCCGGCCATCCCCACGTGCTCGGTCAGTGCCGGGTCGGCGACCAGTTGCCAGGCCGAGAACAGGTAGGCGGCGAGCACGCCGATGGACACGAGCGTGTCCATCGTCGAGGCCAGGTGTCGCGCGTTGATGGCCGCGGCCCGGTGGAACGGCCACGCCGACCACAGGACCACGGGGGTCGCCAGCGCGAACGCGACCCACCCCCAGTGGGGGAACTGCGCGCCCGGGACCATGGAGATCACGAACAGCGGGACCGTGAAGACCGCGGCGACCGTCAGGCGGGGCCGCAGCTGGGCGGCGGTGCCGCCGTGGGAGAGGTGGTCGTGGCCGGCGCCGGGGGCCTCGTCCCCGCGGGTCCCGGGCTCGCCGTGGCCCGCGTGCTCCGGCCCGCCCTGCGCAGGGCCTTCGGGCCCGCCGGGCGCCGCGCCCTGGCCGGCGTGGGTGCCGGCGTCGGGCGCGTCCGACCGCGGGGCGGGACGCGCGTGCGGGTCCGCCTTCACGCGGGCCGAGTAGCCCGCGGCGGCGACCGTGTCCAGCAGCTGCTGGTCGGTGACGCCGGCGGGGGCGGTGACGCGGGCGGACTCGAGCGGCAGGTTGACCGTCGCCTCGACGCCGTCGAGCTTGCCGAGCTTGCGTTCCACCCGGTTGACGCACGACGCGCAGGTCATGCCCTGGATGTCGAGTTGGACCGTGCGGCCCGGATCGGTGGTGGCGTCCGGGGCCGGTTCCGTGGTGTCGCTGGCCATGGTGGAGGGGCTCCTTCGGGGGGTCGGCCGTGCGGCCGGGGCGTGGGGGTCAGGCGTTGGTGCCGACGACCGTGTAGCCGGCCTCGGCGACGGCCTCGCTGAGCGTGGCGGTGTCGATGGGCTGCGCGGAGACGACGCGGGCGGTGGACACGCCGCCGGCGACGAGGTCCACCTGGACGTCCTGGACGCCCTCGATGGCCTGGATCTCCTCGGTGACGGAGGCGACGCAGTGGCCGCAGGTCATGCCGTCGATGGTGATCTCGGTGGTGTTCATGGTGGTTCCTCCTTGTGTGGTTACCTCAGCAGCCGGCCGATGGCGGCCGACGCCTCGCGGACCTTCTCGGTCACGATCTCGGGGTTGCCCGTCTCCTGGGCGTCGTGCGCGGCGCCGACAACGCAGTGGGCGATGTGCCCCTCGACCAGCCCGAGGCTGACCTTGTGCAGGGCGGCATTGACCGCGGAGATCTGGGTCAGGATGTCGATGCAGTACTTCTCGTCGTCGACCATCCGGGCGATCCCGCGGACCTGTCCCTCAATGCGGCTGAGCCGCTTCAGGAGGGCGTCCTTGTCCACCGTGTAGGCGTGCTCGCGGTGCTCGTCGGTGGCCGGATCGGCCGGGGCCTGGGTCGTGTCCATGGCACGAAGGTACCCCCAGTGGGTATCTTCGTCAAGTACCCCACGGGGGTATGTGAAAGGTCCGCGGGGGAGTGCGACGGCGCCGACTGCCGCCGGGGTCGGCGCCCTGGGCGCGGCCTCCCCGCGCGCTCCGAGGTACGACCTGTCCTCGGCAGAGGCGATCACGGACCCGGAACCGCAGGACGCTGCGCGCACATCCGACGGTGGCTCCCCTTGCGCGCGGCCCGGGGAGGCATATTCTGGCACTGTTGCCCGGGCACGAGGGCTTGGGCCTGGACGGAAGAGGGCGAACCACCATGACCACTGCTGTGCGCACCTGCGGAACCACCGCCTGTTCCTTCAACAACAACCACGATTGCCAGGCGCTGGCCATCACCATTGCCGGCTCCGAGTCGCAGGCCTCGTGCGGCACCTTCGTGCGTCTGGACGCCCGCCGGCCGCTGACGGGCGACAAGGGCAGCGTCGGGGCGTGCCACCGCCTGGAGTGCTCCTACAACGCCGACCTGATGTGCACCGCGGAGGGTATCGAGGTCACCGACACGGCGCTGTGCGCCACCTACACGGTCGACTGAGCGCAGCGCCGCGCTGCCCGGAGGGGCTGTTCAGGACCTAGCGTCCGGCGTCGGCCGCGCGCTGTGCCGGAATCGACGCCACGAGGCCGTGCCATGCGGCGACGCCCCTTCCGCCCGACCCGTGCTGCGCCGCCGTCAGGGGGATCTGGACGACCCAGGCCCGGTCGCCGGTGAAGCGCGCAACGGTCACGCACCGGTGGTCGACGTCGACGCAGTGGGCCGGCTCGCCGGTGACGCCCGCGGCGTCCGCCACCTCCAGGGCCTCGAACCAGCCGGGGATCCGGCCCTGCAGGACCGCGTCGGCGACGTGGGCGAGGGTCTCCCCGCCGGTGGCCAGGACGGCGTCAGACAGGTCGGCCGTGGCTGGCGCCGCGGCGGCGGCCCCGGCCAGGATCCCGGCGCCGTGCACCGTGGCGCCCGAGGAGTCGTGCATCAGGATCCGCTCGGTGGAGACGACGCCCACCCGGACGCGCGGCCCCACGTCGTCGACGAGGTCCGCGACGCGGCCCTGCACGCCCAGGGCGGCCACCTCGTCCGTGTCCCGGCACCACCGCAGCGTCCCCAGCAGGTGCAGCGAGGCAAGGCGCAGGGCCAGGGCGGGGTCGGCGGAGTCCTTGAAGACGTCCATCCGAACCTCGATGTCGCCGGCGGTGTGGAAGGCGCCGAGCGAATGGAAGAGGTTGGGGATGTCGGCGACCACCAGGTCGCCGGAGCGGGAGACCCCGTGTAGGGCCGAGGACAGTGTCTCGCCGGCCCGGTACGCCGTGAGTTCGACGGCGCCCTCGCCGGCCAGCATGCGGCGCGCGAGCGAGTGGGCGTGGTCGGCCCGGGGCTCGGCGGTGAGCGATGCGCGGGCCGGGGCGGGCTGGGGCGTCGGAGTCATGGGGATCCTTCCGGGACGGCTGTCGTCCAGTAAGGCATGCCTAAGCGAATTAAGTAAAGTTTTTTGTCCGCATATGACGGTCTGGGGCCGCCCGCTGGTGGGGACCGGGCGCCCCCACGGGGCCCGCGCGGTAGGCCTTGATAGTTTTGCTCCCATGCGCGTCCCTGCTGACCAACCGTTCGTTCCCGTCATCCTCGGCGGCGACATCGGGGCCTACTCCCTGGCCCGCGAATTCCACGAGGCCTACGGCGCCGTGTCCGTCGTCGTGCCCTCCGTCATGACGGGGATCGTGAGCCATTCCCGCATCCTCGACGCGCGGCCGTTCGCGGACCAGGACGACGCCGCGGCGTTCCTCGGGTTCGCGGTCCGGCTCGGGCGCGAACTGTCGAGGGCGGGGGAGGACGACGGCGGGGCCCGGCGCCCGCTGCTCCTCATGGGATCGGCCGACCCGCACGTCCGGTTCATGGTCGAGCACCGCGACGCCCTGGTCGAGTTCTTCACCGTGCCCTACGCGAGCGCCGGGCAACTGGACGCCGCCACGTACAAGGACTCCTTCTATGCCCTGTGCGAGCGCGTCGGCGTGGACCACCCCGCCACCGTCGACCTGGACCTGGGGCACGAGCTGCCCGACGGAGCCGCCGACGGCCTGCTGCGCCGCGTTGAGGAGGCCGGGATCCCGTACCCGGCGATCGCGAAGGCCGCGGACTCGGTCGCCTGGGGCAACGCCTCGTTCCCCGGGAAGAAGAAGGTCCACACCGTGTCCGGCCCGGACGAGCTGGAGCGGCTCGTGGCGGACGCCCACTCGGGCGGCTACCGGGGCGGGCTGGTGGTCCAGGACCTCATCCCCGGCGGCGACCACGGCATGCGGCTGGTGACCTTCTTCGGGGGGCGCGACGGCGAGCCCCGCTTCGCGTCGGCCGGCCGGGTCCTGGTCGAGGAGCACGCCCCGGGGGCCCTGGGGAACTCGGCCGCGATCGTCGCCGAACCGGACCCGGACATCGTCGAGGCCGGGGCGCGCCTGGTCCGGGAGCTGCGCTGGCCGGGCTTTTGCATGTTCGACGCCAAGCTGGACCCCCGCGACGGCCGGCTGCGCTTCTTCGAGCTCAACCCGCGCCTCGGCCGGAACCACTACTACGTGACCGCCGCCGGCCACAACGTCGCGCGGATGTACGTGCGCGAGTACCTCCCCGACGTCGCCGCCGCGCTGGGGGAGTCCCCCGCCGTGGACGGCTTCGAGGTCGCCGAGGGGCGGCACCTCTACTCCGTGCTGCCCCGGCCCCTGCTGATGCGGTACGTCCCGGAGCGGTTGCGCGCGGCGATCGCGGCCCTCTACCGAGACAACGCAGTCACCCACCCCTTCGTCTACCGGGCCGAGACGAACCCGCGCCGCTGGGCCTACATCGCGCTCAGCCAGATCAACCAGTTCCGCAAGTTCAGGCGCTTCCACCCGGGCGTGCGGGAGTGGGCGGGCACCCGCGTCGGCTGACGCCCCTAGCCGCGGCCGGCCAGGCCCGACTTCCCGTGCCGCAGGCCCGTCGCGAAGCCGACGGACACCCGCTGCGGCTGGGGTGCGCAGCACGAACCGGCCGGCTCGACCCCGAGCGGGTCAGGGGCGCCGCCCGGGCCCGCACCCGGGGACTCCGGTGGGGCGGACTCCGCCGGCGCCGGGGCGTCGCAGGAGCCGCCGAGGTCGGTCGAGCAGACGCCGGTCTCCGGCAGGTCGAGCTGGACCAGGTCCGCCGCGGACCGGTCCCCGGCCAGCGCGGCGGCGATCGAGCGGACCTGCTCGTAGCCGGTCGCCATGAGGAACGTCGGGGCCCGCCCGTAGCTCTTCATCCCGGCGAGGTAGAAGCCCTCCTCGGGGTGGGCCAGCAGGCGCTCGCCGTGCGGGGGGACGGTGCCGCAGCTGTGGAACTCGGGGTCGATCAGCGGGCCCAGCCGGCGGGGCGCCTCCACGGCGTCGTCGAGGTCGAGGCGCAGCTCGGCCAGCGGCCGCAGGTCCGGGCGGAATCCGGTGCACGGCACGAGCAGGTCGACGTCGAGGACGCGCCCGTCCGCGGAGTCCACGCGCAGCGGGGCGCCGCCGTCGTCCCCCCGGCCGACCGCGAGCCGCGCCACGGAGAACCGCTCGAGCAGCTCGATGTCCCGGGACTCCACGAACCGGCGCAGGCTGGTCCCGAGCTGGCCGCGCGCCGGCAGCTGGTCGGCGGCCCCGCCGCCGTAGAGCCGCGCCGGGTCGGCGGCGCCGCGGATGCCCCACAGGATCCGCGTGTCGGGGTGCCGCTGCCGCAGGCGGGCGAGGGCGAGCAGCGTGTTCGCGGCGGAGTGGCCGGCCCCGAGGACCAGGACCGCGCGCCCCGCGAAGCGGTCCGCGTCGGCGCCCAGCACGTCCGGCAGCGGCCCGGTGACGAGTCCGGCGGCCCGGGCCCCTGCCTCGCCGAGGGCGGGCAGGCCCGAACGGCCGGCGGGGTTCGGGGTGCCCCACGTGCCGGAGGCGTCGACCACGGCCCGCGCCGTCACCTCGGCCTCGCCGTCCGCCGTGGCGAGTCGGAGCAGGAACCGCGAGTCCGGGCGGCCCGGCGTACGCGTCTTGTCCACGCCGCCCCCGTCTCCGGCGACCCGCGACACGGCCGCGACCCGGTGGCCGTAGCGGATTCGCCCGCACAGGGCCGGCAGGGCGGCCAGGGGCGCCAGATAGTCGTCGACGAGTTCGGCCCCGTAGGGCAGCCGCGTCGGGCGCGGCTCGCTCCAGCGGGGGCCGCCGTCGTCCTCCCCGGCGCGCAGCAGGAGGCGGCGCGCCGCGTCGTCGATGTTGTACCGCCACGTGGAGAAGAGGCGGATGTGCCCCCACTCGCGGATCGCCGCGCCGGGGCCGTCGCCGGCCTCCAGCACGAGCGGCTCCAGCCCGCGCTCCAGCAGGTGCGCGGCGGCGGCCAGGCCCACGGGGCCGGCTCCGATGACGACGACGGGGTCCTTCTGCATGGCGTGCTCCTCGGGATGGACGACGGCGGTGTCGCGCGGCGGAGGCCGGGGTGGTTCCGGCGGGGCCGTGCCCCACCGGGGGTCGGCCCCGCCGGGCGGGGGCTAGGCCTGGGCGGGCAGCAGCGAGGCGATGAGCGCCTCGACGCGGCCCCTGATCTCGTCGCGGATCGGGCGGACCGCGTCCACGCCCTGGCCCGCCGGGTCCTCGAGGACCCAGTCCTCGTAGCGCTTACCAGGGAAGAAGGGGCACTCGTCGCCGCAGCCCATGGTGATGACGACGTCGGAGGCCTGGACGGCCTCGGTGGTGAGGACCTTCGGCGTCTCCGCGGACAGGTCGATGCCGAGTTCGGCCATGGCCTGGACGGCGGCCGGGTTCACGGTCTCGGCGGGCTGGGAGCCCGCCGAGCGGACCTCGATGGCGCCACCGGACAGGTGGATCAGGAAGCCGGCGGCCATCTGGGAGCGCCCGGCGTTGTGCACGCAGACGAACAGGACGGAGGGCTTGTCGGTGCCCGTGGGGGCGTCGGGGGAGACGGGGGTGGGGTTCGCCATGGGTCAGGCCTTTCGGACGGCGCGGGTGGTCGGGGTGGCGGGGGCCGGGAAGTACCTGCGGGCCCACAGGGCGACGTAGACCAGCGCGACGAGGATCGGGACCTCGATCAGCGGTCCGACGACGCCGGCCAGGGCCTGGCCGCTCGTGACGCCGAACGTGGCGATCGCGACGGCGATGGCCAGCTCGAAGTTGTTGCCCGCGGCGGTGAACGCCAGCGTCGTCGTCCGCTCGTACCCCATGCCCAGGCCGCGGCCGATCAGCATGCTCGCCCCAAAGACGACGGTGAAGTAGACCAGCAGCGGCAGGGCCATCCGGGCGACGTCGAGCGGCTTGGCGAGGATCGTGTCGCCCTGCAGCGCGAACAGCAGCACGATGGTGAACAGCAGGCCGTACAGGGCCCAGGGTCCGATCTTCGGCAGGAACGCCGACTCGTACCACTCGCGTCCGCGGGCGCGCTCCCCCAAGGTGCGCGTCAGGAAGCCGGCGACCAGCGGGATGCCCAGGAACACGAGGACGGAGAGCGTGATGGCCCAGACGGAGAACTCCGCGCTGGTGGTCGGCAGGCCCAGCCAGGACGGCAGCGCCTGCAGGTAGAACCAGCCCAGCGCGCCGAATGCGACGACCTGGAACACGGAGTTGATCGCCACCAGCACGGCGGCGGCCTCGCGGTCGCCGCACGCCAGGTCGTTCCAGATCAGCACCATGGCGATGCAGCGGGCCAGGCCGACGATGATCAGGCCGGTCCGGTACTCCGGCAGGTCCGGCAGGAAGATCCACGCGAGCGCGAACATGAAGGCCGGGGCGACGAGCCAGTTGATCACCAGCGACGTCACCATCAGCTTGCGGTCGCCGATGACCCGGTGGGTCTCGTCGTAGCGGACCTTCGCCAGCACGGGGTACATCATGACGAGCAGGCCGAGCGCGATCGGCAGCGAGACGCCGGCGACCTGCACGGAGTCCAGCGCCGCGCCGAGGCCCGGCACCAGGCGGCCCAGGCCGAGGCCGAGGGCCATGGCGGCGAGGATCCAGACCGCGAGGTAGCGGTCCAGGGTGGAGAGCTTCGCGGCGACGGGACCGGTGTCGGCGCGGGCAAGGGTGTCGGTCACGGGGTCTCCTGCTGCGTGGCGCACGCATCGTTGGTGGCTATATCGATGACTGTCGATATCGAGTATGCTGGTGGGCATCGATATCCGTCAATGTAACGAGGGGTGACCGTGGCCACGCAGACCATCGACACCACGACCGCCGAGCCGGTCGCGGGACTCTGCCAGCCGGCCGGCGGCGAGGCCGCCGCCGCTCCGTGCTGCGCGCCCGCGCCCGGGGAGCCGGTCCTGGGGCGCGACGCCGCCGCCGAGCTCGCCGCGCGCTTCAAGGCGCTCGCCGACCCGAACCGCCTGCGGATCCTCTCGATCGTCTCCGCGAGCGAGGCCGCCGAGACGTGCGTGTGCGACCTGTCCGAGCCGCTCGGGCTCGGCCAACCGACCGTCTCGCACCACCTCAAGGTCCTCGTCGACGCCGGCCTCCTGCACCGCGAGAAGCGCGGCGTGTGGGCCTACTACACCCTGGTCCCCGGTGCCCTCGACGGCCTCGCCGCCTCCCTCACCGGAAAGGTCTCCGCATGAGCGACTCCCGCCCCTCCGTCCTGTTCGTCTGCCAATCCAACGGCGGCAAGTCCCAGATGGCCGCCGGGCTCATGCGCCTCGAGGCCGGCGGCGCCATCGGCATCTCCTCCGCGGGCACGAAGGCCGGCCACGCGATCAACGAGGAGTCGGCCCGGTCCCTGCTCGAACTCGGCGCGGACATCCGCGCGGAGCGGCCCACGCAGCTGACCGAGGAGGCCATGCGCGAGGCCGGGCACGTCGTCATCGTCGGTGCGAACGCCCAGGTCGACCCCGTCGACGGCGTCACGATCGAACGCTGGGACACGGACGAGCCGAGCCTGCGCGGCATCGAGGGCCGCGAGCGCATGGCGCTGATCCGCGACGACATCCACGCCCGCGTGCGGGAGCTGAAGGGCCGGCTGCTGGCCGGCCGGGACTGACTCCCGCCGTGCCCGAAAACCACCCCCAACCCGAAGGACTTTCCATGACGCAGACCCACGCCCCAACCGACGAGACCGTCCGCGACGTGGTGATTGTCGGTTCCGGTCCGGCCGGGTACACGGCGGCCGTGTACACGGCGCGGGCGAACCTGTCCCCGGTGGTCGTGGCAGGGTCCGTGACCGCCGGCGGGGAGCTGATGAACACCACCGAGGTGGAGAACTTCCCCGGCTTCCGTGACGGGATCATGGGCCCGGAGCTCATGGACAACATGGCCGCCCAGGCCGCCCGGTTCGGCGCCGAGATCCTCTACGAGGACGTCGAGGCCCTCGACCTGGCCGGGGAGACCAAGACCGTGCGCCTGGCCAACGGGGACACCTACCGGGCCCGGGCGGTCATCATCGCCACCGGCTCCGCCTACCGCGAGCTGGGCCTGCCCGACGAGAAGCGCCTCTCCGGACACGGGGTCTCCTGGTGCGCGACCTGCGACGGGTTCTTCTTCCGCGAGCAGCACATCGCCGTCGTCGGCGGCGGGGACTCCGCCATGGAGGAGGCCCTCTTCCTGACCAAGTTCGCCTCCAAGGTCACCGTCGTGCACCGCCGCGACGAGCTGCGCGCCTCGAAGATCATGGCCGAGCGCGCCCTGGCCCACCCCAAGATCGACTTCGCCTGGAACCAGGCCGTCACCGGCATCGAGGGCCAGGACAAGGTCACCGGCCTGCGCCTGGCCAACACCCTCGACGGCACCGAGTCCCGCCTCGAGGTCACCGGCGTGTTCGTCGCCATCGGCAACGACCCCCGCACCGACCTCGTCCGCGGCCAGCTCGCCCTCACCGACGACGGCACCATCGCCGTCGAGGGCCGCTCCTCCCGCACCAGCCTCCCCGGCGTCTTCGCCGCCGGCGACGTCATCGACCCCAC
>NZ_JBXAEW010000014.1:0-113824 GCF_056782315.1 Arthrobacter paludis | reverse complement strand
GGGCGCCTTCTAACGGTCGTTGCAACACCCAGAGATATTGGGGGTTGCAACGACCGTGCCGCGTTTAACGAAGGATCCGAAGAGCGTCAAGAGGCCGTCGACCGGGGACAGGGAGCGGTTCTTCGTCGTCTTTGACCGCTTGGGCAGTACGACGGCGGCGGCCCGGGAACTCGGGCTGAACCCGAGCACGTGTGCCGGGTGGGTGCGGAAGGCGGGCTTGAGGAGCCGGGCGTCCCAAGACGTCCGGTACCCTCGCCGCGAGGGTCACCCCCGGCGTGGGGAGTACTTCGAGCTACGCAGTCAGGGGGTCCCGAGGCGTGAAGCGGTTCGCCGGGTGGGGGTCAACGAGCGCACTGCCAGGGACTGGGACCGGGGTATCCGCAAGAGCAACGGGCGCAGGATCCATCCGGACGGGCGGGTTGTGGGCTACAAACGGGGAATGACGAACACGATTGAAAAGGCCGCCTTGAGGGCTGCCGAGGCGTTCCGGGGCGAGCGCCCGATCAGTGCCCGGTTCCTGACTCTGCAGGAGCGCGAGCGATTGCGGGACCTGCACCGGGACGGCCTGTCCCTCCGCCGCATCGCCGCCGTGATGGGCCGCAGCGTCTCGACGCTGAGCCGGGAGCTGCGCCGCAACGCCGATTCCGAGCTGGGGTACCTGCCCCACACCGCCCACCGGAGTGCGGTCCGCCGTCGGGCCCGGCCCAAACCGTCCAAGCTCGACGGGACACGGCTGGGCGCATGGGTACAGGCACACCTGGACGTGAAGTGGTCCCCGGAGCAGATCTCGCACAAGCTGGTCAGGGAATTCCCCGACGATGCGGAGATGCGCGTGTGCCACGAGACCATCTACCAGGCGATCTACCTCCAGGCCCGGGGCGGGCTCAAACGCGAGCTCGAGAGCGCCCTGCGCTCCGGGCGGACCCGCCGCAAGCCGCACCGGGACCCCGGCCAGCGCACGCCCCGCTTCGCCGATCCGATGGTGATGATCTCCGAGCGCCCGCCCGAGATCGAGGACCGGGCGGTGCCCGGGCATTGGGAGGGGGACCTGATCACCGGAGCGCTGAACCAGTCAGCGATCGCGACCCTGGTCGAGCGCACCACCCGCTATACCATGCTCGTCCACCTGCCACCCGGTGACCACGGCGCAGAAGCCGTCCGCGACGGGCTCGTCCGCACGATGGCGACCCTGCCGGCACACCTGCGCGGATCCCTCACCTGGGACCAGGGCGCCGAGATGGCCGCGCACAAGGCCTTCCGGCTCGCCACGGACATGGACGTCTACTTCTGCGACCCGGCCAGCCCCTGGCAACGCGGCACCAACGAGAACACCAACGGACTACTGCGCCAGTACTTCCCCAAAGGCACCGACCTGGCCGTCTACGGACCCGAGGACCTCGAACACGTCGCCCAGGAACTCAACGGACGCCCACGCAAGACGCTCGGCTGGGATTCCCCAGCCGAGCGTCTGCGTGATCTACTACTGAACAACTAGCCAGCAGGTGTTGCAACGACCCCTAGAAACCGCCCTGTCGCCGCGGGCCCTTCGTCCTACCGGTCGGGGTGCGTCAGCCCCGCGCCGCGGGCGCGGTGGCGCGCTCCTGCGCCGGGACCTGCTCCTGCTGGAGCGTTTGCGGGACGGCGGTCCCGCGCAGCGAGGCCCCCGCGGTCTCGCGCAGCGAGCGGACGGCGACGAGCCCGACGACGCAGGCGCCCATCATGTAGAACGCCGGGACCAGCGGGTTGCCCGTGGCCTGGATCAGGGCCTCGTTCGCCAGCGGGGCCGTCCCGCCGAACGCCGCGGTCGCCACGTTGTACGTGATCGCGAAGCCGGCGTAGCGCACGTGGGTCGGGAACATCGCCGGGAACGTCGCGGAGATGGTGGCCAGCTGCGGGATGTACAGCAGGCCCAGGACCGCGAAGCCGAGCAGCGCGAACCAGAAGCCCCGCGCCATGAGGGCGTACATCGGGATGGCCAGGACGAACAGCCCGACCAGCGACGCGTACCAGAGCGGCTTCCGGCCGACCCGGTCCGACAGGGCGCCGGCGAACGGGATCACGAGCATCATCGCGAACTGGGCGACGAACATGAGCGTCAGCACCACCTGGCCGTCCATGCCGGTCTGCCCCTCGAGGTAGGTCGGCATGTAGCTCAGCAGCGTGTAGTTCACGACGTTCAGCGCGATGACCAGGCCGGTCATGGTCAGCATCGGACGCCAGTAGAAGCGGAACAGCTCCGCCATCCCCGTGCGGGCCGCCCCGGCCTCGCCGGACTCCTCGAGCTCCCGGAACACCGGGGTCTCGGCCAGGCGGCTGCGCAGGTACAGGCCGATCAGGCCCAGCGGGCCGGCGAGCAGGAACGGGACGCGCCAGCCCCACTCGTTCATGGCCTCCTCGCCCAGCAGCAGGCCCGCGCCCAGCACGATCAGCGAACCGAGGGCGAAGCCGCCCATCGTCCCGAACTCCAGGAAGCTGCCCAGGAAGCCGCGCTTGCGGTCCGGTGCGTACTCGGCCATGAACGTGGCGGCGCCGCCGTATTCGCCGCCGGTGGAGAAGCCCTGCACCGCGCGGAGCAGGATCAGCAGGACCGGGGCGAGGATGCCCAGGGTCGAGAACGTGGGCAGCAGGCCGATGGCGAACGTCGCGCCGGCCATCAGGATGATGGTCAGGGCCAGGATGCGCTTGCGGCCCAGCCGGTCCCCGAGCGGGCCCCAGAACATGCCGCCGAGCGGGCGGACCAGGAACGAGAACGCGAACGTGCTCAGCGCCAGGATGGTGCCCGCCTCGCCGGGGAAGAAGTTGTGCGTGATGTAGCCGACCGAGACGGCGTAGACGCCGTAGTCGAACCACTCGGTCGCGTTGCCGACCGCGGACGCGGCGACGGCGCGCCGCACCGTCCGGTCGTCCGGGCCGCGGCTGCTGCGCCGGGACAGGCGGGGGTTGGGCTCGGGATTCATGGTGCCTCCGTGGAAGATGCGGCCGGGCGGCCGGGGATGGAGCGGCGGTGCGTGTGGATGTGGGCGTGTTGCGGGGGCGCCGGGCGGCGCCCCCGCGGACGGGGCGGCGCGCCGCCCCGGCGTGGTGGGTGGGACGGGGCTACCGGCGGTGGGCCAGGGGGCGTGCGGGGCGGGCGGTGCCCCAGTCGGTTGCGGCCTCGTAGGCGCGCGCCGCGCGCAGGACGGCGGGGTCGCCGTGGCGCGGCCCGACGACCTGCAGCCCCGCGGGCAGGCCCGCGGACGTGAAGCCGCAGGGCACGCTCGCGGCCGGCTGCTGGGTCATGTTGAACGGGTACGTGTACGGGGTCCAGCTCGTCCAGTGCGGGGACGGCCAGCCCTCGGGGACGTCGCGGTCGCGCGGGAACGCCGGGATGGGCAGCGTCGGCGTCAGCAGGACGTCGTACGTCTCGTGGAACCGGCCCATCGTCACGCCGAGGTCCATGCGCACGGCGGTCGCGTCCAGGAACTCCGAGGCCGTGGCCGCGGCGCGTTCGTCGAGGATCCGGCGCAGGTTCGGGTCGATGCGCTCGGCGGCCCCGGGCCCGTAGGCCTCCAGGACCTTGGCGACCCCGGAGAACCACAGCGTGTGGAAGGCCTCCTCCGGGTCGGCGATGCCGGGGTCGACCTCATCGACGTGCGCCCCGAGGTCGGCGAGCCGGTCGACGGCGGCGCGCACGAGCGACTCGATCTCGGGGTCGTTGACGCCGAAGCCGAGCGTGGGGGAGAAGGCGACGCGCAGGCCCGCGACGCCGTCGTCCAGTCCGTCGAGGAAGGAGGAGGACGGGGTCGGCAGCGCCGCCCAGTCCCGGGAGTCGAAGCCGGTGAGGACGTCCATCAGCAGGGCGGCGTCCGTGACCGTGCGGGTCATCGGCCCGGCGTGGGCCAGCGTGCCGAACGGGCTGGCCGGGAACATCGGCACCAGGCCGAACGTCGGCTTCAGCGCGACCGTCCCGGTGAACGCGGCCGGGATGCGCACCGACCCGCCGCCGTCGGTCCCGACCGACCAGGGCCCCATCCCGAGTCCGACGGCGGCGGCGCTGCCGCCGCTGGACCCGCCGGACGTCAGCCCGGGCGCGTGCGGGTTCCCGGTGGAGCCGTGGCGCGGCGAGTCGGTGACGCCCTTCCATGCGAACTCGGGCGTCGTCGTCTTCCCCAGCAGGACGGCGCCGGTCTCGCGCAGCCTGGCCACGCACGGGGCGTCCTGGTCCCAGGTCCCCTCGGCGTCAATGAGCCGCGTGCCGCGCAGCGTCGGCCAGCCGCGGGTGTAGAAGATGTCCTTGATCGACGTCGGGACGCCGTCGCCGGGACCGAGCGGGGCGCCGGCCCGCCAGCGGGCCTCCGACGCGGCGGCCGTGCGCAGCGCGGATTCGCCGTCGACGGAGACGAACGCGTTGACGCCGCCGTCGTGCTCCTCGATGGCGCGCAGGGCGTCGCGGGTGGCCTCGACGGGCGAGATGTCGCCCGTGCGGTAGCCGGACAGGAGCTCGACCGCGGTCAGCTCTGCGAGGTCGGTCATCTATGGTCCTTATCTGCCCGGCGTGTCCGGGGCACTCGTGCATCGCTACGGAATTCGTAGGATTGTCGACAAATTTAGGGCAGTGATCTGGATCACGCAAGGGGCCGGTTTTCGGCCGCCGGGTAGGATGGCGGCGGCCCCCGGGACACACGGCGACCCAGGAGGCCAGGAAGGCGGCATGGGGCTGGAACGCGTGGTGCGCAAGACCGTTCCCGAGCTCGTGGCGGGCCGCCTCCGCCGGGCGATCGCCGGCGGCGAGCTGGCCCCCGGCGCCCCCGTGGACGAACCCGAACTCTGCCGGACCCTCCACATCAGCCGGGGACCCCTGCGCGAGGCCATCCAGAGGCTGGTCCAGGAGGGACTGCTCGAGGGCGCGCCCGGCCGGGGCGTCTTCGTCCCGGAGATCACCGGCGCCGACCTCGCGGACCTCTACCTCGCCCGGGCGGCGCTGGAGCGGGAGGCCGCCGCGCGCCTGGTCCGGCGGGACCCGGCCGGCGCCGGCGCCCGCCTGATGGCCGTCGTCGCGCGCATGGACGGCGCCGCGGCCGCCGGCGACGGCGGGGAGCTCGACCGGGCGGCGGTCGACTTCCACGTGCTGCTCGTGTCGCTGGCCGCGAGCCCGCGGCTGCTCCGCATGCACCGGACGCTCATGGTGGAGACGGGCCTGTGCCTCGCATCGGGCGCCGTCCCCGCCGCGCCGCACGACGCGCGGATCGAGCCGCACCGGGCCATCGCCGAGGCCATCCGCGCCGGCGACGGCGGCCTGGCCGCCCGCCTCCTCGGCGCGCACGGCCCCACGCCGGCGGAGGCCCTCCCGGCCGGTCCCGCCTAGTCCTCGGCGCGGGCGAAGCTGAGCGTCTCCCCCCGGGCCCCGCCCATCCAGACGTCCTGGCAGGCCGCCGCGAGCTCCTCGAGGCCCTCCTCGATCGTCGCGAAGACGTTGCCGGGCACCCAGCCGACGTCCCCGTTGAGCAGGATGTTGTTCCGGCCGTAGAACACGGCCAGGTCGATCAGGAGCCGGTTCTCGGCCGTGCCGGCCGAGGTGTCGTAGCCGTAGGCCGGGTTCTCGAGGACGCCGTCGAAGGTGAAGTAGCAGACGTCGCCCGGAATGGGGGTGACGGTCTGGTTCTCCCCGCCGGGCTCCGTGTCCGCGAAGGAGGGGACCAGTGCGTAGATCTCGTTGCGTGCGAACTTCCCGTGGAACACCTGGCCGGACTGGGGAAGCGCCTGCCACACGGCCTCCGCGGTGCGCGGGGCCTCCGCGTCGAGCAGTCGCGCGCGGGCGCTGACGCCGCGCTTCTCCAGCGTGATGGTCATGTACCGGGCCATGGGGACTCCGTTTCGGATCGCAGGCGGGCGCCAGAGGCAAGCCCTAGGATTGTCTACAATCCAAATGTAGACTTTTGTGTGACCCGCGCAACAGCCCCCGAAAGGAAAAATCCGGACCATGCCCACGATCGCCATCCTCTACCCCGGACACAGCGCCGAGGACGAGTTCCAGACCCTCGAGTCCCTCGTGCCGGGCGCGGCCTTCCCGGTCATCCACACGTGGGAGGGCGCCACCGACCACGACGTCGAGGCCCTCCTGGAGCTCGGCTCCCGGGAACAGCTCGCGCCGGCCGCGGAGCGCGCCCGCGCGCTGGCCCCGGACGCGACCCTGTGGGCCTGCACGTCCGGCAGCTTCGTCTACGGATGGGAGGGCTGCCGCGAGCAGGCCGGGTGGGTGGAGCGGGCGAGCGGTTCGCCGTCCTCCTCCACGACGCTGGCGTTCGCCGCCGCGGTCCACCACCTGGGGCTGGACCGGGTGGCCGTCGCCGCCACCTACCCGGAGGACGTGGCGGGCCACTTCGTGAAGTTCCTCGAGCGGGACGGGATCGCCGTCACCGCGCTGTCCTCCTACGACGTCCCCAGCGGCGAGGACGCCGGGCTGCTCGGCGCCGAGTGGGTGCTGGCCACCGCCCGGGCCGCCGACGTCGCCGACGCCGAGTGCCTGCTCATCCCCGACACCGCGCTGCATACCGTCGGCGTCCTGCCGCGGCTGGAGGAGGAACTGGGCATGTCGGTGCTCACCGCCAACCAGGTGACGGCGTGGCACGGCCTCCGCCTGGCCGGCCACCCGGCCGTCGCGCCCGGCCTGGGCGCCCTCTTCGCCGCGCGGTAGCCGCGGACGGGCAGCACGACGACGGCGGCGCGGCCGGGGTGGACCCAGCCGCGCCGCCGTCGCTTCTCCCGGGGGGTCAGAGGGGCAGGAACTCGCGGATCGCGCCGGCAAGCCGCTGGCCGCCGCCCACGAGGGGCACGCCCAGCCGGCGCAGGCCGGCCCAGGCCGTGACCTGGTTCGCGGTCAGGACGGGCTTGCCCAGCTCCTGCTCGAGCGGCTCGATGATGTCGTAGGTCGGCAGGTTGGTGCACGCGACGAACACCGCCTCCGCGTCCGGCGTGTTCGCCTGGCGCACCAGGTCGGCCGTGACGCGGTAGGGGACGGTCCAGATGAGCTTGTCCAGGCCCAGCCCCGCGCATCCGACGACCTGGCGCCCGTCCGCGGCGAGGAAGTCCTCGAGGCGCCCGGTCAGCTTCGGCACGTACGGCGTGGCGACGGCGAGCCTCGTGATGTCCAGGGCGTCCAGGGCCTCCAGCAGCCCCTCGGACGTGGTGACCGCGTGCGCGTTGACCGTCTCCCCGATGGAGCGGGAGATCCTGCGGGCGCCCTCGATCCCGTTGACGAAACTGCCTGACGTGCACGCGTAGACGACGGCCTCGGGCGAGACGGCGCTCAGGCACCGGGCCGCGGCGCGGAGGTCGCCGTCGTCGCCGATGGCGTGGGCCATCAACTCGTCCACGACGAGCGGATGGAAGGGCGTGCGGGCGGAGGCGAGGGACACCGAATTCGGCATCCAGCGCCACATTTCCCGGTCGAGCGCCATGTCGTAGGGGTTGACGACGCCGATCACACGAACCGGATCCGGGCCGTGCGGGATGAAGGTCTGTAGCTCAGGCATGGTTTATTTTTGCACGCGTTATGATTGTCTACAATCCCCAATTTTTCCCCGGAATCACGGAGGTTTTCCATGCCTATGACGCTTGGTGCAGAGTCCGGCGGCGCGCGCGGGCGGGCGCGGCTCGACGAGCGCTCCTACCTTGCGGCCCTCCCGCCGACCCCGCGGCCGGCGGGGGCCTACGTCCCCGTCACGGTCGCCGGGCCGCTGGCCTTCACCGCGGGACACACGCACGCCGTCCGCGGGGTGCTCGACCAGCGGGGCGCGGTCGGCGCGTCCGGCGGGCCGGACGTCGAGCAGGCCCGCGCGTGCGCCCGCCAGGCCGTGCGGAACTGCCTCGCGAGCCTGGCGGGGCACCTCGGCGGGCTGGGGCGCGTGGAGCGGATCGTCTCCATGACCGGCTACGTCGCGGCCGGGCCGGAGTTCACGGAGCATCCGGCGGTCATGGACGGCGCCTCCGCCGAGCTGCTCGAGGCCTTCGGGGAGGACGGCCGCCCGGCGCGCGCGGCGGTCGGCGTGGCGAGCCTGCCGGACGGCGCGAGCGTGGAGATCGGGCTGGTCGTGCTGCTCCGGGAGGCCGGGCGGGCCGAGTAGCGGGCCGGGCGGGGCCCCGGCGCCGCCGTCGTCCCCGCGCCGGCCCCGAGGGGGGGCTAGGAAGCGGCCCCCTGCGGCTGGGCGTCGCGCCGGCGGAGGAACCACGCAAGCAGGACGGTCGCGAAGACCGCGAGCACCGTGGACGCCATGCCCAGGCCGGGCACCAGGGGCAGCACCACGAACACCACGAGCGCGGAGACGAGCACGGCGATGAGCGTCGTCCGCGGCTGCTTCAGGTAGGCCAGCGCCTGGACGTGCACTGCGCCGATGACCGCCGGGACGATGAACGTCTGCATGACGGACACGACGTCCGGCGGCAGCTGCGCCAGCAGCCACGTGCCCACGAAGCCGACGAGCACGACCAGCGAGACGATGTGGACGACGACGGCGCCGCTGATGGCGGACACCGCGGCGAGCTCCGCCCTCCGCGTCCCGGGCCGGGCGTCGATCGCCGACTGGGCGGTGAGGGCGGCCGGGATGAGCTTGTTGGCGATGTTCCCGATCATGAACGCCTGGTACATCGAGGACTGGCCCAGAATGGGGTAGTACGTGACCGGTTCGATGACCCAGAGGACCCCGAACGTGGCGGCCACTGCGAGGAACGCGGCGATGACCTGTCCGGCTGAGGCGTCGAGGCCGGCGAAGAACACCAGGTAGGCGGGCCCGGCCAGCGAGATGACCAGGCCGGCGAGCATGGTGAGGCGGCCCCACCGGGAGGTGGTGCGGTCGAACTCGGCGAGGGAGCCCGCGGCGGGGGCGGGGGCGGTGGACTGGTACGTCGTCATGGAGTGCTCCTCTAGCCGGCGGTGGTCAGGACGTAGGCGACGGCGAGGCCGGCGACGATGGCGAAGCCTTGGGACCACTCGCGGATCCACTGGCGCTTGAGCATGCGGGCCAGCACGAGGCACACCGCCATGCCGGCGGCCGAGCCCAGGTAGGCGTAGATGTGCATGGCGGAGATGGTGAACTGCTGGAACCCGATGCAGAAGAACGCCGCGAGCATGGCGGCCGCCGGGACGACGGTCAGCAGCATCGGGTTGGAACGGCTCAGCGCCGTGTCGCCCTTCTTCAGCAGCGGGGTCAGGACCAGGGCCCCGAGCAGCCACATCGCCCCGCCCAGGCTGATGGCCGTGAACGCTATCGCGAAGACCTCCGGCGTGTAGCCGGCCCCTCCGAGCGTTCCGCCGGCCGTGTTCGCGGCGATGGTCGCGGCGCCGACCTCGTACTTGGCGGAGCCGATGAGGCCGATCCGCACCAGCACGGCCGGGGTGCCGAGCGTGGCCAGCATCGCGATGGCGACGACGACGACGGCCAGCGAGGGGCCGAGCGCGGAGATGGCGCCGGCCCGCACCGACGTGCGCACGTCCGCGGCGCTCATCTCGGCGGCGGGCGCGGCCTTGCGGACCGCGCGCATGTAGATCACCGTCTGCACGATGATGACCGCGAAGACGGCGGCGGCGCAGAGCCACAGGACCGGCTGGTTGGCGTAGGCGAGGACGTTCTCGGCGGCCGCCGGCGGGACGGCGGACGGGACGGTGGTGGGCATGGTGGTGACCTCCGGGGCTGGTGGGCGAGGGGGTGGGGAAGGGGGACGGTTAGGACTCCCCCGGGGTGGTGCCGGTCAGGGCCGGCTCGGCGGCGCGGGCGAAACCGAGGACCTCGAGGTCGTCGGGGATGTGGACGGGCCCGCCGAACGTGTCGCGGGCGGCGGCGAACGCGCCGGGGGCCGCGTTGCCGGGGACCAGGTGGTGCAGCGCGAGGGCGCGGGCCCCGGCCTCCGCGGCCAGGGATCCGGCCTCGGCGGCCGAGGTGTGCGACTTGCGGTGGTGCTCGATCGTTGCCGCGCGCGTGGCCGGGTCGACGCCGGCGTACCCGGAGGCGACCCAGTCGAAGTCGATGGCCTCGTGCAGCAGCAGGTCCGTGCCCGCCGCCAGCGCGACGAGGTTGGCGCACGGCGCCGTATCGCCGGAGATCGTCACCGAGCCCTCGGCCGTGTCGAAGCGGAACGCGAAGGCCGGCGCGACCGGCGGGTGGAGGACGAGGGTCGCCGTCACGGTCACGAGCTCGTCGCGGTAGACCTCGAAGGGGGCCAGCCCGTCCGGGCTGGGGTTGGCGTCGGGGTCGTAGCCGGTGCCGTCCGGGATCCGGATGTCCCGCGGCGCGAACAGCGTGTAGGGGGAGGGGCGCAGGGAGTCGAACATGCGGTCCGCGGTGTCCGCCGAATAGGCGCGGAGCAGGTGCTCCACCATCGCCGTGGTGCCCGCGGTCGGGGTGTCGGCGAAGAGGGGCGCGACGGCGGCGTCCGCGTGGGCGTTGACCGGAGGCAGGGCGCCGCGGTCCCCGGGGCCGATGACCGGCACCGCGCCGCGTGTCCGGGCCGCGGAGCTCATCCAGCCGAAGAGCAGCAGGTCCGGCAGGCCCACCGTGTGGTCCGAGTGCAGGTGGGTGAGGAAGACGCCGCGGAGCTGGCCGGGGGTCAGGCCGGCCTGGGCGAGCTGGTCGCCGGCACCGCGCCCGCAGTCGACGAGGTAGACGGCGTCGCCGACGACGACGGCGGTCGCGATCCCGTGGCGGCGGGTGCCGGCCGGTCCGGCGGGCCACCAGCGGGGGCCGCCGGCGGTGCCGAGCGTGACGACGTGGGGATTCAGTGCGGGCATCGGGGCTCCTGGGAGGGGACGGGTCTCATTCCCACTATGATGTGGACCACAAAGTATGAAAAACGAAATTTATTGGGGAACTAGTTTGAAGAAGTCGGCGATGGCTGGGGTGACGCTGCGGCAACTGGAGTACTTCGCTGCGATCGCCGAGACGGGATCGCTGGCCGCCGCGGCGGAACGCCTGCACATGACGCCCGGCTCGCTCTCCACCGCGCTGAGCGCGCTCGAGCGGTCGCTCGGGGTGCAGATCCTCGTGCGTCGGCGCGCGAAGGGCGCGACCTTGACGGCCGCCGGCCAGGAGCTCGTGGCGCACGCGCGCCAGGTGTTGGCCTCCGCGGAGTCCCTCGAGGCCGCGGCCGGCGCCATCCGCGGGGAGCTCTCCGGGCGCCTGGCCATCGGATGCTTCGGCTCGCTCTCGCCGTGGCTGGTCCCGCCCGTGCTGGAGCACTTCGCCGTGCACCACCCGGGAGTGGACGTGGAACTGCACGAGTCCTCCTCCGACGAGCTGCACGAACTGCTTGAGCAGGGCCGGCTCGACGCGGCGTTCATGTACCAGCTCCACGCGGCGCCGCAGCTGGAGAGCACGACCGTCACCGGGGTCCGGCTCCAGCTCGTGCTGCCCGCGGGGCACCGGCTCGCGGGCGAGGACGAGGTCCGGTTCGAGCAGCTGGGGGAGGAGCCCGCCATCCTCCTCGCGCTCAAGCCCGCCCCCGACCTGGTGGCGGCGATGACGGAGGCCGTGGGGTTCCGCCCCAACGTCCGCTGGCGCTCGAGCAATGTGGAGACGATCCGGTCCGTGGTGGGCCGGGGACTGGCCTACTCGATGATCATGGGCCGCCCGCGCGGGGACCGCGCCTACAGCGGCCACCGGCTCGTGTACAAGCGGATCGCCGACGAGCTGCCCGAGAACTCCGTGCAGCTCGTCTACCAGCCCGGTGCGCTGGGCAATGCGAAGGTCCGCGCCCTGCGCGACTTCAGCCGGGACCAGCTGGGCCGGGAGAGCGAGCCGATGCAGTCCCCGGAGGGCGGGCCGGAAGCGGGCCCGGCGCGGTAGCGTCTGACCATGGGCAGCACCGGCGACATCACCTTCCACACCCGCAAGTGGGTCCGTCCCGAGGACCTCAACGCGAACGGCACCCTCTTCGGCGGCAGCCTCCTGCGCTGGATCGACGAGGAGGCGGCGATCTACGCGATCGTCCAGCTCGGCAACGGGCGGGCCGTCACGAAGTACATGAGCGAGATCAACTTCGTCAGCTCCGCCAAGCAGGGCGACCTGATCGAGATGGGGCTGCGCGCCACGGACTTCGGCAGGACCTCCCTGACCATGCGGGCGGAGGTGCGGAACATGTTTACGCGCGAATCCATCCTGACCATCGAGAAGATCGTGTTCGTGAACCTGGGCGAGGACGGCAAGCCGGCCCCGCACGGCTACACCGAGATCACCTACGACCGGGACCGCGTCCCGCGCGAGCACCTGCGGCCGTAGCGGCCGGCTGGCGCGGCCGCATCCCGCGACCGCATGCCACGCCCGGGAACCGGCGGCGGGACTCAGGGACGGGGGCTTTGTAGCAGGCGGGGGAGTAGGGTCGGAACGAGACCCCGCCAGCCGATGGAAGCGAGCCCGACCATGCTCCCCGAATCCGCCCCGCGGCCCGACGCGCGCTCCGCTGCGCCCGGGCCGAGCCGCAGGCACGTCATCGGCGGGACCCTCGCCGCGGCCGTGTCGACCCTCGGCGGCGGTGCCGTCGGGCTCACGGGCCCCGAACCGGCGGCGGCCGCCGTCTCGACGCACTCGAGCGGGCTGCGCCTGCAGACCCTGACTGCCCTGAACGTGCGGGCCTCCGCGTCCAACGCGGCCCCGCGCCTGGGGACGCTGGCCCGGGGGGCCAAGGTCACGGCCACGGGCACCGCCGGCAACGGCTGGTTCCGGATCACCTACAACGGGCGGACGGGCTACATCAGCCACCTGTACGTCAAGGCCGTGGACCTGGACCCCCGGCCCTACGTCTCCACGCGCCGCGGCATCCCGCTCAGCCAGCGGTACTTCCTCAAGACGAGCGGCGCCAACCTGCACTACCTGCCGAGCGGCGGCCTCATGGTTGGGGACCTCTACGCCGGGACCGTCGTGTGGCGCGACCTGGAGATGGAGGCGAAGTACGCCAAGGCGAAGAAGGACTACTGGTGGTTCGTCCGCACCGCCGGGATGTCGGGCTGGATCCACACCAAGTACCTGCGCCGCACCCAGCCCCGGACGACGACGTGGACGCGAACCACGACCGCTTCGCAGATCCGCCGGATGACCAACGGCCGGCTGAACTCCGCCTACCTGGTGGCGATCCCGTGGGACCCGGGCATGAACCTCGTGGCCGGTCCGGCGCTGGCGGACCTGACGCGCATGGACGCCGCCTTCCGCCGCCGGTTCGGCCGGCACCTGGAGATCGACCTGACCTACCGCACCCGCGGCACGCAGGAGTACTACTACCGCGACCTGGGCCCGTACATCGCCGCGAAGCCCGGCACCTCGAACCACGGCTGGGGGCTTGCCATCGACTTCCCCGAGTCCGCCGAGTACGGCTTCGACGGCGCCTACTTCAAGTGGCTGAAGGCCAACTCCTGGCGCTGGGGCTTCCGCCACCACGACTACCTCGAGGAATACACGGCCTCCGGGGCCCGCAACCCCTATGCGGAGGCGTGGCACTTCGAGTACGTGCGACGCTAGCGGGCCCCGGGGGCGGTCCTACTCCGCCGGCTGCGGCTCGGCCCCGCCGGCAGGTTCCGTCTCCTCCGGCGGCGCGAGCGAAGCGGCGACGGCAGCCGCCGAGTGCTCCTGCGCGTGGATGGTGGACGCGATCGCGTCGAAGGCCTGCAGCGTCGAGAAGAGCTTCGCCGCGTCCTGCGGCAGCGGCCACGCCGAGAGCTTCACGCCCACGATGCCGGCGGTGCGGTTGATGTAGATCATCTGCCCGTGGATGCCCAGGCACAGGGCCACGTTGTTCCCGGGGTACGGGAACCACACCTGGTTGCGGTACATACCGCCCGGCATCCGGTTGTCGCCGGGGCTTTCCGCGAACGCCTCCCGCGAGTCGGGCCCGCCGGCGAAGGTGTCCGCGATCCAGCCGGGGCCCACGACGCGCTCGCCGGTCAGCGAGACGCCCTCGTTCAGGAACAGGGAGCCGAACCGGGCCAGGTCGCGCATCGCCGCGTTGATGCCGCCGTCGAACATCCCGGCGCCCTCCGAGTCGACGGCGATCCGCGCCTCGTGCTCGGCGCCCAGCTTCGACCACAGGACCTCGGACATCAGCTCCGACATGCGCCGGCCCGCGGCCACCTCGCACACCCAGCCCAGCGCGTCCGTCTCGCACGACCGGTACTCGAACGGACCGCCGTGCGGGCGCTTCTGCTCGAGCGAGGCCAGGAACTCGTACATCGTGTCCGGCAGCGCGTGGTTGCGCCGCGGCGCCCACCCGATGACCTGCTCGAGCTGGCGGACCTCGGCGTTCGGGTCCAGGTACTCCTCCGAGTACCGGATCCCCGAGCGCATGTCGAGCAGGTCCCGCACGGTCGCCTGCCCGTAGCCGGTGCCCACGAGTTCGGGGATGTACGACTCGAGCGTGCGGTGCGTGTCGAGGGTCCCGGCCTCCACCAGCACGCCGGCCACCATGCCGACGAGGGACTTACTCACGGACATCAGCAGGTGCGAGGAGTCCGGCCGCAGTTCCTTGCAGTAGTGCTCGGCCAGGATCTTGCCGTCGTGCAGGACCATCCACCCGTCGGTGTCCGTCGTCATCATGACGTCCGAGACCGTGCGCGGGCCGCCCAGGTCCGGCAGCGGGACGACGATCGCCTCGAGCCCGGCCGGGGCCGGATTCAGGTCCGCGACGGGACCATCCCCCCGGCCGATCGGCTCCGTCGGCAGGAAGTCCGCCATGTGCTGGAACGTCCATCCCAGATACGGAGCGGTCTGCCAGTTCTCCAGGTCCATGCCCAGGGGCAGCCCGTTGTACGCCAGGGCCGGCACGCCGCCGACCTTCCCGTCCGCCGCCGCGAGCCGGTCAAACCATTCAGTCACTGAGCCTCCGCCGTGGGCACCTCTTTTGGGTCCGAAGGCGCCTCCAGGGCCACGCCAGCGAACTCGGCGCGCACGGAGTCGATGAAGTCCAGCGCCCGGATGCTGAGCCCGGTGCCGCCCCGCGACGAATCCACCTGAAGGCGACCCTTCGTGACGAGAATACCCAAGTCACCGCCCTTCCACCGATAGTCGCCGGGACCGTACACGCGCAGGAAGAACGCCTCGCCCTCGTCCTGGAGCAGGTGCCAGTCCAGGGTCGGCTGGCGGAAGACCAGCGTGCCGTTCATGTCGAAGCCGTACATGCCGGTCCGCGGCGCCGCGATGAGCTGCTCGAGGATGGGGTCCGTCTCCTTGATGATCATCTGGGACCACACGTCGTCGCAGGCGAGTTCCTCCCAGCGCTCGTTGATCTCGTCGACGTCGAGCTGGAACTCGACGCCCATGAACTCGAGCAGGTGGAACAGGAACAGCGGCACGTCCGCGTACGCGCCGGCGGTGACGTTGGTGATGGCCGAGGCGCCGGAGATGCGCGGGTTCAGCTCCCCGAGGTACACCTCGTCGCTGTCCGTGTCGATGAGCAGGTCGACCTCGAAGAAGCCCCGGTACCCCTCCTCGCGCAGGCGGTCGCCGAGGCGGCGCACCAGCCGCATGGCCTTGGCCCGCTGCTCGCCCTCGAGCACGTGCGGGTGCATCTCGTTGCCGCACCAGCCGCCGCGGTACGGGGTCAGCTCGGCGTAGCCGGCCAGCTCGGTCATGAACGGGCCGACGACGGTGCCGCACCGGGTCAGGACGGCCTCGACCGCGACCGGCCGGTTGTTGATCCGGCGCATTACCTTCACGTCCTCGCCGACGATCTGGGTCGAGTGCTGGTCCCAGTCCTCCTCGCTGGAGATGAAGAACGTCGTCTTGCCGGAGTCCCCGTACGGGGTCTGGACGACGAGGTCCTGCCCCAGGCCGGCGCGTGCGGCCTCCCGGCGCAGCTCCTCCCAGTCGCCGACGCGGGTCAGGACGTTCGGCACGCTCGGGGCGCCGGCCTCGTTGCCCAGGCGCGTGGTGACGATCTTCGAGTCCAGGTGCTCGCGCAGGGCCGCCGGGGGCAGGATGAGGTCGTAGCCGAGCTCCTCGCAGATCCGCTCGGTGCGCTCGTCGAAGAAGACCATGACGATCTTGGGGCGGGCGCCCTTCGGGGTGAGCCGGGCGATGTGGGCCCGGACCTCGGGGTGGCGCAGGAGCCAGTTGTTGATCGCCTCGCCGCTCTCGAACTCCGTGTAGGGCTTCCGGGACGGGGTGAACAGGCGCGGGTGGGCGCCGTCCCAGGCGTCGTAGTAGGAGATGTAGGAGAAGTTCCGCACCCAGCGGTCGAGTCCGAGCAGGTTGAACGGCGTCGCACCCAGGAAGAACACCGGCGTGTTGTTGGTCCGGAAGAAGTGGCGGACCTCGGAGATGTTCCGCAGGGGGTGCCGGACCGGCGCGCTCGCCGGCGCGGAGTAGGCCGCGTCGGTGCCGACGCTGATCTCGCGGACCTCGACGGTCTGGGCGGGCTCGGTGGGGGCGGCCACCGTGGGCAGGTGCGCTGCGGCGACGGCGGCGACCGTCCCCGCCGTGCGGTCGGCGGTCGCGTGGGCCGCGGAGCGCGAGCCAGCGGCGGTGTGCGGGGTCGTGGGGCGGGTCTTGCGCGGGCGGCGTTTCTTGCTCATGGAGACGAGTGACCTCGGGGTGCTGGCGGAACACGGACGGATGCGAGTCGCCGTCGGGGCTGGCCGACGGCACGTACGCCGGACACGGTGGTGGTGGTCACGGCGGTGTGATTCACGCGACAACTCCAACACAAACCGTTGGACCAAAGGTGTACGCGAGCTGGCCAAAAGTCGTCCTGAGGTGGGGTTTTACAAGACGCAAGCCATATAAGCCGCTGTCGGGGGCCACTTACCGACGGTAGGTTCGCCGCTCTTGACAGCCGTCACAATCTGACACAGGCGGGGAACGGGAACTGTTGACCCGTGCCGCGCCCCGGTGCAGGGTGGCCACATGGCGGTGGAGGCGGCCACTGATAGCCTTGGCCTAGGTTTCCCGTTCCGCGCGCACGGCGGACGGTTCGGCCGGCGCTCTCCCGTGGCCCGGCCCCTTCCCACCCCGGCGGGAAAGGCGGCGGAAGCGCCGCCGTCGTGCGGCCCGCCGCCAGCAGAGAACGGAACACATGACCAAACGGCATGCCCGCAAGAACCCGCCCTCCCTCGAGAAGGGGGCGCTGCGCGTCATCGCGCTCGGCGGCCTGGGCGAAATCGGCCGCAACATGACCGTCTACGAGTACAACGGCAAGCTGTTGATCGTGGACTGCGGCGTGCTCTTCCCTGAGGAGCAGCACCCGGGCGTGGACCTGATCCTGCCCGACTTCACCTACCTCAAGGACCGGTGGCAGGACGTCGTGGGCCTGGTGCTCACGCACGGCCACGAGGACCACATCGGCGGCGTCCCGTACCTGCTCAAGGAGGCCGGGGACATCCCGGTGATCTCCGCGAAGCTCACGCTGGCGTTCCTGAAGACCAAGCTCGCCGAGCACCGGGTCAAGGCCAAGATGGTGCAGGTCAAGGAGGGCGACCACCGCAAGTTCGGGCCGTTCGACGTCGAGTTCCTGGCCGTGAACCACTCGATCCCGGACGGGATGGCCGTCGCCATCCGCACCCCGGCCGGGCTGGTCCTGCACACCGGCGACTTCAAGATGGACCAGTTCCCGCTGGACCGCCGCATCACCGACCTGGCCGGCTTCGCGCGCCTGGGCGAGGAGGGCGTGGACCTGTTCCTGCCCGACTCCACCAACGCCGAGGTCCCCGGGTTCATGGCCGCCGAGGCGGACCTGAACCCGGCCATCGACAACGTCATGCGCACCGCCCCGCGCCGGGTCATCGTCTCCAGCTTCGCCTCGCACGTGCACCGCATCCAGCAGGTCATCGACGCCGCGCAGAAGTACGGGCGCAAGGTCGCGTTCGTGGGCCGGTCGATGGTGCGCAACATGGGCACGGCCCGCGAGCTGGGCTACCTGAAGATCCCGCGCGGGATGCTGGTGGACGCCAAGGAGCTCGAGAAGATGCCCCCGACGAAGGCCGTGCTGATCTGCACGGGCTCCCAGGGCGAGCCGATGGCGGCCCTGGCGCGCATGGCGGCCGGGGACCACGCCATCGACCTCACCGAGGGCGACACCGTGCTGCTGGCCTCCTCGCTGGTGCCGGGCAACGAGACGTCGATCTACCGCCTGATCAACGACCTGACGAAGCAGGGCGCGAACGTCGTCCACAAGGGCAACGCCAAGGTGCACGTCTCCGGCCACGCCTCCGCGGGCGAGCTCGTCTACTGCTACAACCTGGTCCGCCCGAAGAACGTGTTCCCCGTCCACGGCGAGCACCGCCACCTGAAGGCGAACGCCGACCTCGCGATCCGGACCGGCGTGGACCCGAAGAAGGCGCTCATCGGCGAGGACGGCACCGCCGTCGACCTCAAGGACGGGGTCGCGCGGATCGTCGGCAGCGTCCCGGCGAACTACGTGTACGTCGAGGACATGGTGCCCGGCGCCGCCACGGAGGAGTCGCTCCAGGACCGCATCCGCCTGGCCGAGGACGGCGCCGTCACGGTGCTGCTGCTCGTCAACCCGGACACGGGCAAGCTCGAGGAGGACCCGGAGTTCTTCCCGGCCGGCTTCAACCCGACCGACCGGGACCTGGACAGGGCCACGGGCGTCGTCGAGAAGACCCTCGAGAAGCAGAAGGACAAGACCGGCCCCGGCGCCGAGCGCGCGATCTCCGAGGCGCTGGTGCGCTGGTCCGACCGCACGCTGCGCCGCCGCCCCGTCACGACGGTCATCATCGTCGAGTCGTAGCCGCTCCGGCACCGTGGGGGCCGCCGCCGCACCCGTCCGGGTGGGCGGCGGCCCTTGCGCTGTGGGCCTTGCGCTGTGGCCCGCACGCGGCGGGAACGTGAACATTCGGAGACATCGCGTCACCTTCGCGCCCGGTGCCGCACCCGGGGCCTCCGCCCGGTTAGCGTGCAGCTATGACTCTTGCCCAGTTGACCGACCCGACCGCTGTGCTGCGAGCGATCGACGAGTTCGAGCAGATCGGCCGCCAGGCGTTCCTCGACCGCTATGGATTCGGCCGCGCCAAGGGATGGATCGAGCTCGGGGGCCGGCACTACGAGGCGAAGGCGGTCGCGGCCGCCGCCCACTGGTACCAGCACGGCGTCCCGCTGGAGGCCGCGGGATTCCCGGCCGGCCCGAAGGCCCTGCCCGCGAAGTTCGCCGAGCTCGGCTTCCCCCTGGCCGCGCCGGAGGCGGCGGCGGAGTTGTCGGGGCCGCGCCCCGCGGGCTGGGTGCTGCTGTGGGACCCGGACGTGTGGGACTGGTCCGCCGAGCGGGAGCGCCTGCTCGCCGGGATCCACTCCGACGGCGTCGCGTTCTCGCCGTGGGGGACCGGTGCCCAGCGCGGATTGCGTCTGGACGACCGCGTCTTCCTGGTCCGGGTGGGCCGGCAGCCGGCCGCCGTCGTCGCCTCCGGCACCGTCGTCGGGGGCGTCGTGGAGGTGCCCGGGTGGAACGGGCAGCCCTGGGCGTACGCCGACGTCGCCTGGGGGCGCGTCGCGCCCGACGGCGGCGAACTGCCGCTCGAGCGGCTGGCCGAGGTGGCGCCCGGGGCCGCGGAGGCGTTCGGCGGCGCCGAGGCGTGGCTGCCCCCGACGGCGGCCGCCGACTGGCAGCGCGCCTGGGACGGCCACGCCGCGGAGGCCGCGCCCGTGCCCGGGGCCCTGGCGCAGCGGGACCTGGCGGTGCTGGCCCGGCGCGCATGCGCCCGGCGCCGGTTCCGCAACCTGCTGCTGTCGCGGCGGCCGAACCGGTGCGTCCTGTGCGGGCACGACGACGCGGCGGCCCTGGAGCCGGTGCGGCTGGTTGCGCCGCTGCGCGGCGGCGCGGACACGGTCGAGAACGGGCGCCTGCTCTGCGTCCACCACGCCAGCGCGTACGACGCCGGCGTCTTCGGCGCGGAGGCGCTGCGGGCTGCGGACGCGCCCGCGGTGCCTGCCCCGGCGGCGCTCCCGGCGGGGATTCCGGCCGCGCTGTAGCCCCGGCCTCCGCGAGCGGCCGGAGCGGCGGCTACCGCGCGGCGGTCGGGGAGGGCTGGTGGGGCCCCTCCGGCCCGGCAGGAGCGTCGGCCGCGGATTCCACCGGGCGCAGCACGTGGTCCAGCGTGGCCAGGGTCCGGGCGCGGTCCAGGACGCCGGCGTGCAGGTCGAGCTGGATGCTGGCGTAGATCCGCCAGACCGTCCACGCGAAGGCCTCCACGTCGAGCCCCGCGTCCACGCGTCCGGACGCCTGGCCCTCGCGCACGTGCTCGGCGACGGCGCGGACGAACATCTCCTGGTCCTCGGCGATGCGCCGGCGGATCTGGGGGTCCTGCTGGCCCCGCTCGGCGGACTGGGTCGCCGTCATGCACGCCAGGTGGCGGTCCCCGATGCGGCGGCCCGCCATGCCGGCCTCGATGACCGCGCGGATCCCGTGGGGCGGGCGGTGGGACGACATGAGGCCGAGGAAGCCCTCGGTCCCGGTCGCCCGGAAGTGGTCGTAGGCGGCCAGGTAGAGGGCGTGCTTGTCCCCGAAGCCGGCGTAGAGGCTGCTCTTGCTCAGTCCCGTGGCCTCGAGGAGCAGGGACATCGAGGCGCCCTCGTAGCCGTGCTGGATGAACGCGGAGGCGGCGCGTTCGAGGACATCGGTGCGGTCGTATTCGGGCTTGCGGGGCACGGGGTTGCGGCTCCTTGGTGTGGGCATCGGGTGGATGCCCCGGGACGCCCTGTCGCGCGACGTGCGGAGGCACCCCGACCTGGGTCGAGGGGTGCGCGCCGACGTGGAAGTGCGGCAGGCCAAAGCCCGGGGAGGTTTGGCCCGCCGCACGCTTAATGCGGATCGGGGGAGCCCGGTCCGAAAGCCTGGGAACCGACGGAACCGCTCCGGTGTCGCCCGGGGCGGTCTGTGCCCTGTCGGTTGAATATGGACCGTTCGGTCCGAGACGAGGATAACCCCTGCTGGCCCACGGAGGCTAGTCGACCCGTCTCCGCCGGAGGGCGCGGAGGCCCAGGGGCCGGGCCAAATGACGGAACCGTGGCCTAGATTGGTGGGACAAGTCACATCTGCGACACCAGGGGGGAAACCATGCAGTTCTCGGAGCGGCTCGCCGCCTTGTCGGCGAAAGTCCGGCAGCAGCGGGGCAACATCGAGACCGAGGAAGCAACGAAGAACGCCTTCGTCATGCCGTTCATCTCGACCATCCTCGGCTATGACGTCTTCAATCCGCTCGAGGTGATTCCGGAATTCACCGCCGACGTGGGCGTCAAGAAGGGGGAGAAGATCGATTACGCCATTGTTCGGGATGGCGACGTGCAGATGCTGATCGAGTGCAAGCGGTCCATCGGCGCACTCAAGGTCGAGCACGCATCCCAGTTGTTCCGCTACTTCGCCACAACGAATGCCCGCATTGCTGTCCTCACGAACGGCGAGGTCTACCAGTTCTTCACGGACCTCGATGCGCCGAACCGGATGGACGCGAAGCCGTTCCTGATCCTGGACCTGAACGACATCGACGACACGCTCATCCCGGAGCTCATGAAGCTGTCCAAGGAGTCGTTCGACCTTGATTCGATCATCAGCGCGGCCGAGGAGCTCAAGTACATCGGCGCCCTCAAGCGCGCCATTGGGGCGCAGTTCCAGTCGCCGGAGGACGACTGGGTCAAGTTCCTGACGGCCAAGGTCTACGAGGGGGCGTTTACGCAGCGCATCCGGGAGCAGTTCACGGGCCTCGTCGCCAAGGCGACGCGGCAGTACCTCAATGACCAGGTCAACGACCGGATCAAGGCGGCCCTTGGGGAGGCGGTCCCCGCGGCCGCGACAGAGGAGGACCTGGCCGCGGCGGTGACGAGCGAGCCCGTCGCTGAAGGAGACCTCTTGGAGAACGGGATCGAGACGACCCTGGAGGAACTCGAGGGGTTCCACATCGTGCGGGCGATCGTCTGCGGCCAAGTGAAGCCACAGCGGGTCGTCCACCGGGACGCGAAGACGTACTTCGCGGTCCTCCTGGACGACAACAACCGCAAACCGATCGCCCGGCTCCACTTCAACCGCAGCCAGAAGTACATCGGGATCTTCGACGCCGACAAGGTGGAGACCCGCCATCCCATCGCGGGGCTGGATGAGATCTACGACCATGCGGAGAAGCTGCGCGAGACCGTGCTCGGCTACGAGGGCGCGAAGCAGCCCGTCGGCTGACCGTCGCCACGGGTGGGGCGGCCCCGTCCTGCGGCGGGGCCGGCCTCACCCGCGGTTTTCCGGCGCGTAGAGCTCGCGCGCGAGCTCCAGCATGGCCGCGGCCGCCCGGGAGGGGCGCACGCCGTCGGGCCAGACCAGCGAAACGCCCACGCGGCGCACGGGTGGGGACAGGGGGCGGACGGCGAGCGGCCGCCCCTCGTAGCTGACGTCGGCCGCCGGCTGCTGCGCCAGGATCGCGTACCCCATCCCGCGGGCGGCGAGCGACCGCGTCACCTCGTAGTCGGTGGTGCGGAACCGGACGGTCGGCTCGACGCCCGCGGTCGCGAACATCAGCATCGTGTTCTCCCGGCTGGGATTCACGTCGAGCAGGATCATCGGCTCGGGCCCCAATTGGTCGAAGGTCAGCTCCCGGTGGGCCGCGAGCGGGTGCCCGGGGGAGAGGACGACGGCGGGCGCCGCCGCGTAGAGCCGCTGCGAGCGGACCCCGTCCGGCAACCCCATGTCGTACAGGACCGCCACGTCCAGCTCGCCCGCCAGGACCCGGTCCTGGATCTGGTGCTGCGCGGCGCTCTGGAAGTCCAGCTCCACGAGGGGATGGCGCCGGGCGTACTCGTCGATCAGCCGGGCCAGCACGGTGGGCGCCAGCGAGAGGTAGCACCCCAGCGAGAGCGTCCCGCGCAGCTCGGCCCCGGCGTCGACCGCGTGCAGGCGCAGGTCCTCCGCCTGGTGCAGCAGCCCCCGGGCCTGCCCCAGCACGTACCGGCCGGACGGCGTGAGGCCGACCCCGTGGGCCTTGCGGCGGACCGTCAGTTGGGTGCCGAAGGAGCGCTCGAGCGCGTTGACGGCCCCCGAGACGGCGGAGGCCGAGAGGTGCAACTCCGCCGCCGCGGCCGCGATGCTCCCGCGTTCCGCCACGGCGACGAAGCACTCCAGCTGCCGTAGCGTGTAGCCCGCCATGCCAACACCTCTCTCAAACCGTGGATATAGCGCTCATTAAAGCGCTTTACCCGACTTTATGGTGCGGGCCACACTCGTTGCCATGACCACGATGCCGAACACCCGGGACAGTGCCGTCCGCGAGGCCCCGGTCGCCGACTGGGTGACGATCCCCGACCTCCACGCCAACCCGTACCCGATCTACGAGCGCCTGCGTGCGGAGGCCCCCGTCCACTGGGTCCCCGCCGTCAACCGCTACATGGCCGTCGGCTACGCGGCCTGCCACGCGATCGAGCAGGACGCCGACACGTTCACGGCCAACGAGGAGGGCTCGCTGATGAAGCGCTCCATGGGCCACTCGATGCTGCGCAAGGACGACCCGGAGCACAAGGTCGAGCGCGACTCCTATGGCTCCACCCTGCGCCCGGGCACCATCAAGAACACGTGGCTGGAGATCTTCGAGCGCAACCACCGCATCTCCCTGGACGGGCTGAAGGCCAAGGGCCCCGGCGCCGACTTCATCTGGGACTACGCGGCCCCCTACGCCGCCGAGAACCTGCGCCTGATCTGCGGATTCCACAACGCCACCCAGCAGGACCTGCAGCGCTGGAGCCAGACGATGATCGACGCGACCGGCAACTACGCCGACGACCCGGAGGTCTGGGCCAAGGGCGCGGCCTCCTCCGCCGAGGTCGACGCCGCGATCGACGAGATGATCCCGTACCTGCGCGAGCACCCGGACGCGTCCCTGCTCTCCGGCCTGTCCTCGATGCCGATACCGCTCGAGGCCATCCGCGCCAACCTCAAGATGACGATCGGCGGCGGCCTCAACGAGCCCCGGGACGTCCTGACCACCACGGCCTGGGCCCTGATGACCCACCGCGACCAGCTGGACGCCTGCGTGGAGAACCCGAGGCTCTGGGCCGCCGCGTTCGAGGAGTCCGTCCGCTGGGTCGCCCCGATCGGGATGTACCCGCGCCAGACCACCCGCGAGACCGTGCTCGAGGGGATCCGCCTGCCCGCCGGCGCCCGGATCGGCGTCAACCTCGGCGCCGCGAACCGCGACCCCGCCGTCTGGGACGACCCGGAGGCCTTCGACCTGCACCGCCCGAGGAAGCCGCACCTGGCCTTCGGCGGCGGCCAGCACTTCTGCGCCGGGGCCTGGGTCGGCCGGGCCTCCGTCGCGCAGATCGCCCTGCCGGGCGTGTTCGCCGAGCTGCCCGGCCTGCGCCTGGAGCCCGCGGACGCCGCCGTCGACTCCGGCTGGGTCTTCCGCGGCATGACCACGATGCCGGTCGCCTGGTAACCGGCCCCACCCCGTCCCCGAAGGAGCACCATCATGCCCACCATCACCTTTGCCCAGCCCGGCGGCGCCGTCCGCGAGGTCGAGGCCCCCGACGGCACCACGCTGATGCGCGCGGCCGTCACGAACGGCGTCGACGGGATTGTCGGCGAGTGCGGCGGCCAGGCCATGTGCGCCACGTGCCACGTGTACGTCCGTCCCGAGTACTCCGACGCCCTGCCGCCGGTGGGGGAGGACGAGGACGAGATGCTCGAGTGCACGACCGCCGAGCGGACCGAGCGCTCCCGGCTGGGCTGCCAGATCGCGGTCGGGCCGGACCTGCCCGCGGTCGCCGTCGACGTCCCCGCGGCCCAGGTGTAGCCGTGGGCGCGCACCAGCACGCCGGGGTCGTCATCGTCGGCGGCGGCCAGGCCGGGATCCAGGCCGCGGACTCGCTGCGTTCCGGCGGCTACGCCGGCCCCGTCACCGTCGTCGCGGCCGAGCGGGACCTGCCCTACCAGCGCCCGCCCCTGTCCAAGGACCACCTCGCCGGCGGGCAGGGCGCGGAGCCGCTGCCGCTGCGCGGCGCGGCGTTCTACGCCGAGAAGGGCATCGAGCTGCTCGCGGGCACCGCCGTCGTCGGCATCGACCGCGCCCGGCGCACCGTCGCGCTCGCCCCCGCGGACGACGGCGGCACCGTCACCCGCGACCTGCCCTACGAACACCTGATCCTCGCCATGGGTACCCGCAACCGGCAGCTGTCCTGCCCGGGGGCGCAGCTGCCGGGCGTGCACGGGCTGCGCACCCTCGCCGACGCCCGGGCCCTCTCGGCCGGGCTCGACGCGGCGCGGGACGTCGTCGTGGTCGGGGCGGGGTTCATCGGCCTCGAGTTCGCGGCCGCGGCCCGCCAGCGCGGAGCCCGCGTCACGGTCCTGGAGTACGCGCCGCGTCCGCTGGGCCGGGCCGTCACCGCGGCCACGGGGGAGTGGTTCGCCGCTGCCCACGGGATCGAGGGCACGGACCTGCGCTGCGGGGAGGGCATCGAGCGCTTCGAGGCCGGACCCGACGGCCGGGTCGCGGCCGCCGTCTCCACGACGGGTCAGCGCTACCGCGCGGACCTGGCGGTGGTGGGCGTCGGCGTCGTGCCGAACCAGGAGCTCGCCGCGGCCGCCGGCCTGGAAACGAATAACGGCGTCGTCGTCGACGGGCACCTGCGCACGTCCGATCCGGCGGTCCTGGCGATCGGGGACTGCGCCGCGTTCCCCAGCGCCCACGCCGGGACCCGGCTGCGCCTGGAGTCCGTGCAGAACGCCACCGACCAGGCCCGCCACGCCGCGGCCGTGATCCTGGCCGACGCCGGCCTCGGGCCCGGACCCGAGGCCGGGTACGCGGAGCTGCCCTGGTTCTGGTCCCACCAGGGCCGGAACCGGCTGCAGATCGCCGGGCTCTCCGCCCCCGGCGACGAGACCCTCGTGGCCGGCGACCCGGCCGGGGGCCGGTTCAGCGTCCTGTGCTACCGCGACGGCAGCCTCGTCGCCGTCGAGTCCGTCAACCAGGCCGCCGAGCACCTGGCCGCCCGGAAACTCCTCGCGGCCGGCACCACGCCGACCGCGGAAGAGGCCGCCGCGGACGGGTTCAGCCTCAAGGCCTGGGCCAAGCCGGCGCTCGCCGCCGCACCCGCCTGACCGAACGGATGGTCTGCGCGCACGTCCACCTCCCGTGCACGGCTGTCCACCTGTGCCTGCTGCCACGTCGATAGGTTGTGTCGCAACCCACCCTGTACTCTGCATCACCCACGTCTGGAGACCCGTGAGCACTACCCCTACCCAGACCGAGAGGGCCAACCAGCGCCGCGTCGCGCTGGCGACCATCATCGGCACCACTGTCGAGTGGTACGACTTCTTCATCTATGCCACGGCCGCGGGCCTGGTGTTCGCGCACCTGTTCTTCGAGCCGGCCGGCGAGTCGATCGGCCTGCTGCTGGCGTTCGCCTCCGTCGGCATCAGCTTCCTCTTCCGGCCCCTCGGCGCGTTCCTGGCCGGGCACTACGGGGACAGGATCGGCCGCCGCGCCATGCTGGTGATCACCCTGATCCTCATGGGTGCAGCGACCACGCTGATCGGCGTCCTGCCGACCTACGAGACCGCCGGCGTCGCGGCCCCGATCATGCTCCTGCTGCTGCGCATCCTGCAGGGCGTCTCCGCGGGCGGCGAGTGGGGCGGCGCGGTGCTCATGGCCGTCGAGCACGCCCCGCGCGACGGCCGCGGCCGCGCCGGCGCCTTCCCGCAGCTGGGCGTTCCGCTGGGCATGCTGCTCGCCGCCGGCATCACGGCGACCATGACCGGCTGGGTCGCCCCGGGCGAGGCGTTCCTGCAGTGGGGCTGGCGCGTGCCGTTCCTGCTCTCGATCGTGCTCATCGTCGTCGGCTACTTCGTGCGCCGCGCCGTGGACGAGTCCCCGGTGTTCCAGGAGATCGCCGAGGCCAAGCAGCAGTCCAAGGTCCCGGTCGTCGAGCTGTTCCGCCGCCACGGCCTGCTCGTGGTCGTCGCCGCCCTGGTGTTCGCCGGCAACAACGCGGCCGGGTACATGGCCACCGGCGGCTTCATCCCCAGCTATGCGACGTCCGACGCCGTCGGCCTCGAGCGCACCGACGTGCTGCTGGCCATCTCGTTCGGCGCGGCCATGTGGTTCGTGTTCACGGCCCTGGCCGGCCACCTCGCGGACCGGATCGGCCGGAAGCGCACGTACCAGATCGGCTTCTCGGCGCAGATCGTGGCGATCTTCCCGCTGTTCTGGATGATCAACACGGGCTCGCTGCCGATGCTCTACCTGGCCCTCGGCGTCTTCGCCTTCGGCCTGGGCCTGGGCTACGGCCCGCAGGCGGCCCTCTACTCGGAGCTGTTCCCGGCCTCCGTCCGCTTCTCCGGCGTCTCGATCTCCTACGCGCTGGGCGCGATCGTCGGCGGCGCGTTCGCCCCGACCATCGCCGCGGCCCTGGTCCAGGCCACGGGCGGGACGGACGCGGTGTCGCTGTACCTCATCGGGATGACCGTCCTGTCCCTGGTGGCCGTGTCCCTGGTCCGCGACCGCCGCGGGATCGACCTGTCGATCTCCAACCAGGCCGAGCAGGAGGTCGGCGCCCTGGTCTTCGACCGCCGCGTCCCGGCCGCCGCCGGATCCGCCACGGAGGCTGCCGCGCCCGAGCGCGTCTCCTAGCCACGGCTGCCTCCGCCGCCGGCCTGGAGGGCCGCGTTCCCCGCGGAGGAGGCCGCGCCGCGTGGCGCGAAGCACCCGGAGGGCCCGTCGTGTGACGGGCCCTCCGCGTCGTCCGGGCCCTCGTCGTCCCGGGTCATCCGTGTCGTCCCGGGCCCGGCCGGGCTACGCGCCGATCTCGGTGCGGACCGCGAACAGCTCCGGGAAGAACACCAGGTCCAGGGCCCGGCGCAGGAAGTCGACGCCCGACGAGCCGCCGGTGCCCGGCTTGAAGCCGATGATCCGCTGGACCGTGCGCAGGTGCCGGAACCGCCACGCCTGGAAGTTGTCCTCGACGTCCACCAGCGCCTCGCAGGCCTCGTAGAAGCCCCACGGGGCGGCCTCGGACTCGTACACCTCGCGGAAGACGGGCACCAGCTCGGGGTGCAGCGTCCACGGCTCGGTGACGTCGCGCTCCAGCACGGACGCCGGGACGGCGTAGCCGGCCCGGGCCAGGGCCCCGAGGAACGCGTCGTAGAGCGTCGGCTCGTTCAGCACCTCCTCGAGTTGCGCGCGGGCGGCCGGTTCCGCGTCGAACACGTCCAGCATCTTCGCGTTCTTGTTGCCGAGGATGAACTCGACGGCGCGGTACTGGTGCGACTGGAACCCGGAGGACGTGCCGAGGAAACCGCGGAACTGGGAGTACTCGCGCGGGGTCAGTGTCGAGAGCACCGACCACTGCTCGGTCAGGGTGCGCTGGACGGCCTTGACCCGGGCCAGGCACTTCAGGGCCGGACCGATCTGGTCCTCCGCGAAGTGGGTGCGGGCCTGCCGCAGCTCGTGCAGGACCAGCTTGAACCAGAGCTCGGAGGTCTGGTGCTGGATGATGAACAGCAGCTCGTCGGGGTGCTGGGGCTCGCTCAGGGGGTGCTGGGCGGACAGCAGCCGCTCGAGGTCGAGGTAGCCGCCGTACGTCAGGGACCCGGTGAGGTCCGTGTGCACGCCGGGCTCGAGGTCGCGGACTCCATCGGTCACGCTGGTCTCCTTGCGGGTTGTGGTGTGGGCCACGGTGGTGGCCCCACCACTTTAGGGCAGCAGCAGCCCCACCAGCTCCCGGCACCGCGCGTAGGCCGCCGTGCCGGGCGTGATGACGGCGAAGTGGTCGCCGTCGACCTCGTGCAGCTCGGCCGGGTCGCCCGCCGCCCGCGCCTTCGCGACGAACTCCTCGGACAGCGCGAACGGCACGTCCTCGTCGGTCCGCCCGTGGACCGCGTGGACGGGCACGCCGAACGGCAGCAGCCGCGACGGGTCCGCAGCCCACCAGGGGCCCGGCAGCTCCGTGAACGGCATGCCCATGAGGTTCTCCGCGGCCCCGCGCGAGAGGTTCCTCCGGGCCGCCGCGGCCAGCGAGAGGACGCCCGCCTGGGCGACGACCCCGGCCGGACGGACCGCCGGGTCCGCCCCCGGCGCTCCGGAGGGCAGGCGGTGCCGGGCGGCCGCCCACGCGGCGAGGTGCCCGCCCGCGGAATGGCCCAGCAGCACGGTCCGGTCCGGGGCCAGCCCGACGGCGGGGCCGACGCGCGCCAGGGCGTCGAGGCCCGCGGCCACGTCCTCGAACGTCTCCGGCCACCCTCCCGCGCCGGGCCGCCCGTCCGTCCCGGCGCGCCGGTACTCCAGGTTCCACGCCGCGAACCCGTGGGCGGCCAGGTCGGCGGCGGCGGGGGCGCCGAGGTCCGCCGTGTAGGCGTCGCGCCAGTACCCGCCGTGGATCACGACGACGGCGCCGCGCGGAGGGCCCTCCGGCAGGTAGAGGTCGGCCCACTGGTCGGGGTGGTCGCCGTAGGCGTGCCGGACCGGGGCGGGGAGGGAAGTCATGGCCCCGAGGGTACCGGTGCGGCCGCGGCCTCCCGCACCACGACCTCGCCGGTGGCCGTCGTGTCCTCCCGGAGCATCCACCCCATCCGCTTGTGCGTGCGGACCCCGACGTCGGACTCGACGATCTGCACGCCGGGCGCGGCGGCCGCCAGCCCCGCCTCGAGGTCGGTGATCTCCCCGGGCGTGCGCAGCCACAGGAAGAACGTCAGGTTCGTGTCCCCGGTCGTCGAGGCGCACAGGCGCAGTGTCCGGAACGTCCGCAGGAACGCCACCGCGGCCTCGAGCTGGGCCGGAGGGACGCGCACGTACCACTGGCACGCCACCGGATAGCCCGAATACTCCTGCGCCAGCTCGCAGCGCAGCGCCACGAGTCCGGTCTCGACGGCCTGGCGCAGGTGCCGCGCCGCCGTCGTCGGGTGGGTGCCGGTGGCCGCCGCGATCTCCGCGGCGCCGGCCCGCCCGTCCCGCGCGAGGGCCGCGAGGAGCCGGTCCGCGTGCGGGACCGTGGCCGGCGGGCGCCCCGCCGCCACGTGCAGGGCCGCGACGCGACGCTGCTGCTCCGGGGACAGGACGTCGAGCCGCCAGTTGTTGCCCACGGCGTAGAGCCGCGTCGCCAGCGTGACCTGGGTGCGCAGGATCGCCGGATCGGCCCGCACCAGCGGCAGGACGACCTGCGTGAGCTGACGCCAGTCGGTCGTGAGGACCGTGAGCCGGACGTCCCAGGCGCGGGCGGCCTCCTCGACGGTGCCGACCTCGGGGATGGCGCACAGCCGGGCGATGGCCTCCGCCCGGCGGCCGGGCCGGCACTCGACGCCGATGAACGCCGCGTACCCCTGCGTCCCCGCGGTCCCGAGGTGCCCGGTCACCCACGCGCGGCCGTCGGAGCGCAGCCGGTCCCAGCGCGAGGCGAGCGTGGTCGGATGGCGCCCGAGGGCGGCGCCGAGCTGCGTCCACGTCGCGCGCGGCGCGATCTGCAGGGCGTGGACCAGCTCGAGGTCGTCGGCGGGCAGCTCCATGCAGGATCCTTCGGTTTTAGGGGCGGCGGATGCGTGTTTCCCACAATATCGCGCGCTAGTGATCTCCGTCACGCGACCTTGGAGGGGCCCGCCGGCCCGACGCCGGACCCCACCGAAAGGACGGCCCCGTGGCCCTGCCCGCCTCGTCAGCAGATCTCACCGTCTCCCTCCGGGACGACGCCCGCGCCCTGGCCGGCGACGTCGCCGACCTGCGGCACCGCCTCCACCGCGAACCGGAGATCGGCCTGGACCTGCCGCGCACCCAGGAGAAGGTCCTCGCCGCCCTCGACGGCCTCGGGTACGAGGTGTCCACCGGCACGGACACGACCTCCGTCACGGCGGTCCTGCGCGGCACCGCGGCCGCGGCCCGGGCGGAGGACGACGGCGGCGCCCGGCCCGTGGTCCTGCTGCGCGGGGACATGGACGCGCTGCCGGTCCAGGAGAAGACCGGCCTGGACTACGCGTCCCGCGTCGGGGGGACCATGCACGCCTGCGGCCACGACCTGCACTCGTCCATGCTCGTCGGCGCAGCCCACCTGCTCGCCGGGCGCCGCGACCAGCTGGCCGGCGACGTCGTGCTGATGTTCCAGCCGGGGGAGGAGGGCTTCGACGGGGCCGGGGTGATGCTCCGCGAGGGCGTCCTCGACGCGGCCGGCCCGCGCCCCGACGCCGCATACGGCCTCCATGTGATGAGCGCGATGGCCGAGGGCGGCACGGTCCTGTCCCGGGCCGGCGCCGCCATGAGCTCCTCGGACGGCCTGTTCGTGACGGTGCACGGCGCCGGCGGCCACGGCTCCGCCCCCTACCTGGCGAAGGACCCGGTGACGGTCGCCGCCGAGATGGTCACCGCGCTGCAGGCGATGGTCACCCGCCAGTTCGACGTGTTCGACCCCGTCGTCGTCACCGTCGGCGTCCTCCAGGCCGGCACGAAGCGGAACATCATCCCCGAGGGCGCCCGCTTCGAGGCGACCATCCGCTCCTTCTCCCCGGAGGCCAAGGCCCGGCTGAAGGCGTCGGTGCCGCGCCTGCTCGAGTCCATTGCCGCCGGCCACGGGCTCACCGCCACCGTCGAGTACCTCGAGGAGTACCCGCTGACCGTCAACGACGGGGCCGAGTCGGCGTTCGCGCGCCGCGCGGTCGACGAGCTGTTCGGCGGGGAGCGCTACCGCGAGCTCGCCCACCCGCTCGCCGGGTCGGAGGACTTCTCCCGCGTCCTCGAGGAGGTCCCCGGGGCCTTCCTGTTCCTCTCCGCCGTCCCGGAGGGCACCGACCACGCCACGGCGGCCTACAACCACTCGCCGTACGCGGTGTTCGACGACGCCGTCCTGCCCGACGGGACCGCCCTCTACGCCCGGCTGGCGCTCGAGCGCCTCGCCGCGCACCCCTAACCGGCCCGGCGGCCCGCAGATACCGACCGCATCCCCAGCCGATCCCACCCACTCCGCCCCACCACCGACCAGGAGCACCCATGTCCACCACCCGCATCCCAGCCCCCGCCCCGGCCGGCGCGGCGGCCGCGCCCCGGCGCAACGGCGTCGCCAAGACCCTCGTCGGCACCGGCGCCGGCAACGCCGTCGAATGGTACGACTGGGCCGTCTACGCGACGTTCGCCTCGTTCATCTCCGGCCAGCTGTTCAGCAAGTCCGACCCCTCCAGCGCCTTCCTGGCCACGCTCGCGATCTTCGCGGTCGGCTTCGTGGCCCGGCCGTTCGGCGGGTTCGTGTTCGGCTGGATCGGCGACCGCATGGGGCGCAAGACCTCGATGACCCTGTGCGTGGGCCTGGCCTCCCTGGGGTCCCTGGCGATCGGCCTGACGCCCACGTACGAGTCGATCGGGGCCGGGGCGTCCCTGATGCTGCTCGTCGCCCGCCTGGTCCAGGGACTGGCCCACGGCGGCGAGCTGCCCAGCGCGCAGACCTACCTCTCCGAGATGGCCCCGGCCTCCCGCCGCGGCTACTGGTCCTCGCTGATCTACGTGTCCGGCACGGTCGGCATCCTCTTCGGGACGCTGCTGGGGGCCGTGCTCTCGACGGTCCTGGCCGAGACGCAGATGGCCGCCTTCGGCTGGCGGATCCCGTTCATCCTCGGCGCCGTGTTCGGGCTCGTGGCCCTGCTGATGCGCTCCCGGATGGACGAGTCGGAGGTCTTCGAGGCCGAGAAGGCCGCCGGGCAGGCTCCGGCCGTCGCGCACGACGCCGTCGTCGCCGGGGACCCGGCCCCAGCCCGCGGCGGGCTGTTCAGGGACCTGGCCCGCCACTGGCGCCAGGCCCTGCAGGTGATCGGACTGACCGTGGGCATGACGGTCGTCTACTACGTCTGGGGCGTCTCCACCCCGGCCTACGCCATCAACGTCCTCGGGATCGACCCGGCCGGGGCCCTGTGGGCCGGCGTGTGCGCCAACCTCGTCTTCATCGTGGCCCTGCCGCTGTGGGGCCGCCTGTCCGACCGGATCGGCCGGAAGCCGGTCATGGTGATCGCCGCCGTGGGCGCCGCGGCCCTGTTCTTCCCGGCGACGTGGTTCGTCCGCGACGCCGCCTGGCAGCTGGGCGCGGCGATGGCGGCCATGCTGGTCTTCATCGCGGCCTCGGCCTCGATCGTCCCGGCGGTGTACGCCGAGCTGTTCCCGACGTCGGTGCGCACCATCGGCGTGGCCGTCCCGTACGCGCTCTGCGTGGCGGCCTTCGGAGGCACGGCGGCCTACCTGCAGGCGGGCTTCGGGGCCTGGTTCGGCGCGGCCGGCAGCACGTACTTCGGCCTCTACACCGTCGCGCTGCTGCTGGTCAGCGCCGCGACCGTGTTCGGCCTGCGGGAGTCCAAGGGCCTGCCCCTCGGGGACCGCTAGGCGCCCTGCGCCGACCCGCCCACCCGACAGCGCCGGCCCCCCACCCGACAGCGCCCGACGCGCCCCCGTTCCGCCCCGCGGACCGGGGGCGCGTCACACTCGCGGGCCGCGGCGGCGCTCCTCCCTAGGATGTGGGCGTGAGCCACACCGATATCACGGTGGCCCTGCGCTGGTCCGACCAGGACGCGAACGGCCACCTGAACAACGCCCGGATCGTCACCCTCATGGAGGAGGCCCGCGTCCGCTGGACCCGCGCCCAGCCGGACCTGTCCGCGTTCAGCGGCGGGATCGTGGTGGCCTCGCTGACCGTGGACTACCTCGCGCAGGCGGACTACCGGCCGGAGCTGGTCGTCGCCGTCGGGGTCGAGCGCATCGGCACGAAGTCGTTCACGGTGCGGCACATCGGCTACCAGGACGGGAAGGCGGTGTTCGACGGCCACACCGTCGTCGTCCCCCTCGGCGACGACGGGCGCCGCTCGCGCCCCCTGAGCGACCCGGAGCGCGCCGTCCTCGAGGCGAACCGCTTCGCCGACGGGACCACCCCGTGACCGGGACGGGAGAAGAGGACCGCAGGGACGGCCGGATCGAGAACGGGCCCTACCCGGTCCGCGACTACCGCGGCTTCCACGGGGTGGCGCGGGAGCGGGCCAGCGAGTCGGTCCCGGCGTGGCCTGCGGAGCGGCGGGCCCCGGCCGGAGCCCCGAACGTCGTCGTCGTCCTCGTCGACGACCTGGGCTTCAGCGACATCGGGCCCTTCGGGTCCGAGATCGACACCCCCGCCGTCGACGCCCTGGCCGAGTCCGGGTACCGGCTGTCGAACTACCAGTCCGCGCCCCTCTGCGCGCCGGCCCGCGCGGCGCTGCTGACCGGGCTGAACCCGCACCGGGTCGGGTTCGGGTCCGTGCCGCACATCGACCCCGGCTACCCGGGCGCCGCCATGGAGCTGCCCGAGGACGTGCCGACAATCGCCGAGTCGTTCCGCGCCGGCGGCTACGCGACGTTCATGGTCGGCAAGTGGCACCTGACCCCGGAGGCCCGGATGCACGACGGCGCCGACCGCTCCTCCTGGCCGTGCCAGCGCGGCTTCGACCGCTACTACGGCTGCCTCGACGGATTCACGAACCTGTTCGCGCCGCACCGCCTGCTCCGCGACAACAGCCAGGTGGTCCGCGACGCCTACCCGGACGACTACTACCTCACGGACGACCTCACCGACGAGGCGGTCTCCATGGTCCGCTCCCTGCGCGCCAACGACCCCGACAAGCCGTTCTTCCTCTACTTCGCGCACGCCGCCGTGCACGGCCCCGTCGGCGCCAAGCCCGGGGACCTCGAGAAGTACCGGGGCCGCTACGAGGCCGGGTGGGACCACATCCGCTCCGAGCGCTTCAGGCGGCAGGTCGCCAGCGGGCTCTTCGGCGCGGACACCGAGTGCGCGCCGCCGAACACGGAGCCGGGCGCCGCCGTCGTCCCCTGGGACGGGCTGGCGCCGGAGCAGCGCGAGCTCTTCGCGCGCTACATGGAGGCGTACGCCGCCGCCGTCGACAACGTCGACCAGAACCTGGCGCGCCTGCTGGACGCACTGCGGGAGCTGGGGGAGTACGAGAACACGATCGTCGTGTTCACCTCCGACAACGGAGGCACCGGCGAGGGCGGCCCCGACGGCACCCGCAGCTACTTCAGCCACTTCGGCGCCAGCTACCTGCAGGGGCTGCCGGGCGACTGGGAGCACGACGTCCCGCGCGATCCGGAGCTGGTCGGCGGGCCGCGGTCCACCATCCACTACCCGCGCGGTTGGGCCCAGGCGTCCAACACCCCGTTCCGGCTCTACAAGACCCACACGTACGCGGGCGGGGTGCGGGTGCCGCTGGTGCTCTCGTGGCCCGCCGGGTTGCCGCGCGCGGCCGGCGACGACGGCGTCCGCGGCCAGTTCGCGCACGTCGTGGACCTCGGCACGACGCTGCTGTCGCTGGCCGGCGTCGCCCCGCTGGCCCAGCGGCACGGCCGGCCGGCGCGGGAGCGCGACGGCGTCGACTTCTCCGCCTGGCTGCGCGACCCGGCCACCCCGGCGGCCCGCACGGAGCAGTACTCGGAGTTCTTCGGCCGCCGCGCCCTGGTGCGCGGGGGCTGGAAGGCGCTGACCCCGACGCGCGGCGGGGCGGACTGGCGGGAGGACGACTGGGAGCTCTACGACCTGGCCCAGGACCCGACCGAGCTGCGCAACGTCGCGGCCGAGCACCCGGCGGTCCTCGCCGGGATGGCCGAGCGGTTCCGGGCGCTCGGCTGGCACAACCAGGTGTTCCCGATGAACGACGACGGGTCCATGAACCGGGTCCGGCCCGCGACGGAGCGGCGGCTCGAGCGGCCGGTCACGCTCTTCCCGTTCACGCCGACGCTGGAGCGGTACCGGTCCCTGAAGCTGGTCAAGCTGCGCAGCTTCACCGTGGACGTCTCGCTGGAGTACCGGATCGGCGACGCCGGCGTGCTCGTGGCCCACGGCGACCAGGGCGGCGGGTACGTCCTGTGGGTCGAGGACGGGGCGCTGCGCTTCGGCTACAACCAGTACGGGACGATGCGGCGGGCCGAGGCGCCGCTGCCGGAGGGTGCGGCGTCCGTCGTGCTGTCCTTCGACGTCCTGCCCGACTACGCCTGGCGGATCACGGCCGAGGTCGACGGCGTGGAGGCGTTCACCCTGGAGCGGGTCCTGCAGCTGACCGCGTACGCGCCCTTCACGGGGATCAGCGTCGGGCTGGACCGGGGCGGCCCGGTCGACTGGGAGCTCTCCCGGCGCCACGGGGCGTTCCGCTACACCGGCACGCTGCGCCGGGTGCGCTACGTGCCCGGCCCGCCGGCGCCGTACTCGGTGGAGGAGATCGTGGAGCTGGACCGCGAGGCGACGCGGGTCTACGAGTAGCGGCGGCGGGCCGCGGGTCCTACCGGGCCGCGACCGTCCGGAACCCGGTGTTCCCGCTGGCCGAGTCCGGAGTGTTCCGGGACCGGGCGGCGACCCGGTAGCGGTTGCAGTAGGACTCGTGGCACAGGTACGAGCCCCCGCGCATGACCCGGCCGTCCCCAATGGTCGGGCCGGCGGGGTCCTCCGCGGGGGAATTGCGGTAGTACTTGGGCATGAACCAGTCGGCGCACCACTCCCAGACGTTCCCGGCCATCTCGTGGAGCCCGAACCCGTTGGCCGGGAAGGACCCCACCGGCGCGGTCCCCACGTGGCCGTCGGCGGCGGTGTTCCGGGTGGGGAACTCGCCCTGCCAGATGTTGCACCGGTGCCCGCCGGCGGGCTCCAGCTCGTCGCCCCACGCGTAGCGGCGCCCCTCGAGCCCGCCGCGGGCGGCGTACTCCCACTGGGCCTCCGTGGGCAGCGCGCGGCCCGCCCACGCGCAGTAGGCCTGGGCGTCGTTCCAGGACACCTGCACCACGGGGTGGTCGGGGGCGTCGCGCCAGTCGGAGCGGGGCCCGGCCGGGTGCGCCCAGTCGGCCCCGCGGACCGTGAGCCACCAGGGCACGCCCTCGGCGCGCTGGAGGACGTCCGCGGCGTCGGCCCGGACCAGGAGGTGGAATACGGCGGAGTACCCGAACAGCTCCGACTCCGTGCGGTAGCCGGTGGCCGCGGCGAACCGGGCGAACTCCGCGTTGGTCACCGCGGTGGCGTCCATGCTGAAGCCCGAGATCCTCACGCGGTGCACGGGCACCTCCCCGTCGGCCGGGTACCCCTCGCCGAAGTGGTCGCCCATCCCGAACTCCCCGCCGGGGACCGCCACCTCGGGGACCAGCCGCGCGCCGCCGGCCGGGACCGGCGAAGACCGGGCGGGGCGGGCAGCGGCGCCGGCGGACGCGGCGTGCGGCTCCGCGGGGCGGCCTGGCGGCTGGCAGCAGGTCATCGGCTCTCCTGGCGACGGGGTTTCCCAGCATACCGAGCGCCGCCGTCGTGCTTTGATGGACGACGACGACGGCGCCGCCGTCGGCCAACGACCACGACAGGAAGGCGGGGCCCGTGGGGGAGGGGCGGTACGAGAGGCACGAGGTGGCCGACCTCGCCCAGTGGCGGGTCCTGGTCGACCGGCTGCTGCTGCCGCTGCGCATCGAGTCGGACCGGCCGTCCTTCGGCGCCACCATGGAGTTCGTCTCCGTCCACGGCATCCGGATCTTCACAATCCTGGCGGGGCCGCACAAGCTGCGGCGCACGGAGCGCCAGGCCGGCAGCGGGGATCCGTGGTTCACGATCTCGCTGCAGATCGAGGGCACCTCCGCGATCGCCCAGCGGGGGCACCGGTCGGTGCTCGAGCCGGGGGACTTCTCGGTGTACGACTCGACGACGCCCTACACGCGCACGTTCGCGGGCTGGTCCCTGACCCTCGTGCTGATGTTCCCCCAGCAGATGGTGTCGCTGCCGCCGAAGGCGCTGGCCCAGATTGCCGGGCAGCGGATCGGCGGGGACACGCCCGCCGGCGCCATTGTCTCCTCCTTCCTGCTCGGCGTCGCCCGGAACCTGCCGGCCCTGGACTCCCCGCTCGGGCTGGGCATCGCGGCGTCGCTGGTGGACCTGTGCACCGCGGCCTTCGCGGACGCGCTCGGCTACGCGGTGCCGCAGCACTCTAAGCTCGAGCAGACGATGGCCGTGCGCGAGTGGATCATGGGGCGCCTCGGCGACCCGGACCTGAGCCCCGGCCGCATTGCGGAGGCCCACTACATCTCCACGCGGCAGCTGCACCTGCTCTTCAGCGAACAGGGGACGACGGTGTCGGCCTGGATCCGGGGCCGGCGACTCGAGATGGCGCGCCGCGACCTGAGGGACCCGGCGCGCGCCAGCGAACCGGTCGCGGCCATCGCCGAGCGCTGGGGGTTCCGCGACCCGCGCTACTTCTCCCGGGTCTTCCGCGCCGCCTACGGCGCCTCGCCGGCCGCGTACCGCAGGGCCGGCTGACGCCGGCATTCCGGCGGCCCTTGCCTGTCCGCCGGCGCGGCGTAGCGTCGGCGGCATGGCAACCCTCGTCCCCGCACGGATCCGCCGCAACGTCGCCGACGGGATCCACATGATCCAGCACGCCTCCGTCAACGCGTACGTCGTCATCGAGGGCCGCCGCGCCATGGCGGTCGACGCCGGCCTGCCGAGCACGTGGGGCCCGCTGTGCCGGGTCCTGGCCGAGGCGGGCATCGTGCCCAGCGACCTGGAAGCCGTGGTGTTGACGCACGGGCACTTCGACCACGTCGGCACGGCGGACCGGTTCCGGCGCCTGGGTGTGCCCGTCTACGTCCACCGCGACGACATGGCGCTGGCGTCCCACCCGTACCGCTACCGGCCGCGGAAGAACCGGTTCGCGTTCCCGCTGTTCCACCCCGGCGGCCTGCCGCACCTGGCGAAGATGACGCTCGGCGGAGCGCTCGCCGTCAAGGGCGTGCCCGTGCTGCACGACCTGCACGCGGCCGGCACCGCCCACCTGCCGGGCAAGCCGGAGGTCGTGCACAGCCCCGGGCACACCCACGGGCACTGCGCCCTCCACTTCCCCGACCGGGGCGCCCTGATCACGGGCGACGCGCTGGTGACCCTCGACCCGTACACCGGCCGCCGGGGCCCGCGGCTCGTGGCCCGGGCCGCCACGGCGGATCCCGACGCGAACCTGCGCTCCCTGGACGCCCTGGCCGCCACCGGGGCGCCGCTGGTCCTGCCGGGCCACGGCGACCCGTTCGGGGACGGCGCGGCCGAGGCCTGCCGGCTGGCGCGGGCGGCCGGGGCGGCCTGATCCGGCGGTCCGGGCCGCCATGCCAGACTAGGGCCGGCAGCAACTGGTTTTCGGGGCGTGGGAGGTCCGGTGTTTTCGTGGCAAGAGTACGGTCTCGAGGCCTCCGACGCCCTGCGGGTGGTGCTCTCCGCCGTCGTGCTCTACGTCGTCGTCCTCTTCATCGTGCGCCTGCTCGGGCAGCGCACGCTGGCGAGCCTCTCCAGCTTCGACCTCGCCGCGGTGATCGCGCTGGGCGCGGTCATCGGGCGGGCGATCCTCGGCAACACCCCGACGCTCGCCGCGGGGCTCCTCGGGCTCGGCACGCTGCTCGCCCTCCAAGCGGTCACGGGACAGGTGCGCCGGCTCCGGGGCGGAACCAGGGCCGTCAACGCCCCGCCCGTGCTGCTCATGGCCGGGGGAGAGTTCCTCCCCGACCAGTTGGCCCGGGCGCACGTCGTGGAGGCCGAGGTGCGGGCGAAGCTGCGGGGCGCCGGGATCAGGAACGCCGACGAGGTCGCCTGCGTCATCCTCGAGTCCACCGGCCAGATCAGCGTCCTGCGCCGTGGCGAACCGCTCGACCCGCGCCTGCTCGACGGCGTCCTGGGCAAGGAACGGGTCCCCGCCGAGCTGCTGCGCCCGGACCACTAGGCCGTCGGAACGGCCCCCGGCGGCGGCGTCGCGGCCGGCCCGCGGTGCGCGGGGTCGCGCCGGACCTGGCGCCACGACCGCTGCCGCCGGCGCGGCAGCAGCGGGGGAGACGAGTCCCGGCCCGGGCCCTGCGCGATGGCCTCGATGATGGTGCGCAGGGCCTGCGTGGAGGAATGGCGCGGCGACCACCCGAGCTCGGTGCGGGCCCGCGTGCAGTCCATGATCGGCGCCCCCGCCGCCATGTCGACCCAGCCGGGGTCGGAGGCGAGCAGACGCAGGCGCCACGCGGCGGCGACGGCGGCGCGCGCCAGGACCACGGGGACGGGAAGCCAGCGCTTCGCCCCGAGGACGCCACCGACGAGGGCCGGCGTGAGCACGGGTTCGGCGGCGACGTTGAACGCCCCGGCCGCCCGGAGCTCGACGCACCGCCAGTAGGCGTCGGCGACGTCGTCCGCGTGCAGGGCCTGGAACAGGAAGCCGGGCGGGAACGGAAGGACCGGGGGCGGGAAGCGGTCCAGGAAGCCGGTGGGGATCCACGGACCGACGAAGTAGCGGGCGATCTCGCTCCCCGCCTCCGCCTGGAAGATCAGGCCCGGCCGCAGCCGCGCGACCACCAGGTCCGGGTGGGCCTCGGCGAAGCCGTCCAGCAGGGCCTCCTGCTCGCCCTTGAAGCGCGAGTAGTGCGACGTGGCGATGCCGCGCGCGGGCCAGGACTCGTCGACGCGCCGCTCCTTGCCCGGGCCGCGGGAATAGGCGCCCACGGACGATGCGCAGACGAAGTGCCCGACCCCCGCGTCGATGGCCGCCTCCAGCGCGGCACGGGTGCCCCCGACGTTGACCCGCCGCATCTGCGGCTCGTCGTGGTTCGGCTGCAGCACCCAGGCGAGGTGGACGACGGCGTCGCACCCCGCGAAGGCGTCCTTCAGTAGGGCGGGCGCGTCCGGGGCGGCGACGTCGATGGACCGCCATTCGACGTCCGCGTACGGGCCGGCCCGCTCCGGGAGGCGCCGCGCGATGCCGACGACCTCGACGGGCCGGCGCCGCTCCTCGTTGGCCTCCCGGATCCGGCGGAGCAGGGCGGTGCCCACGTTCCCCGTGGCCCCGACGACGGCGATGCGCATCGCTACGCCTGATCCGTGTCGCGGTCGGCGAACCCGGCCAGGGCGATCTTGCCGCCCGCGTTGCCCTCCATGCTGTGCCTGAAGGCGTCGGCCGCCCGCTCCATTGGGTAGGTGGCGGCGAGGTGGACCCCCAGCCGGCCGTCGTCGACCAGGGCCGACAGGCGGTCCAGTTCCCGCGCGTCGGGGCGGACCCAGACGTAGGAGCCGCCGCGGTCGGCCGCGCCGGGGTCGGCAATGGAGGCGTGCCGGCCTCCCGCGCGCAGGACGGCCATCGTCTGGTCCAGGACCCCGCCGACGAGGTCGGCGACGAGATCGACCCCCTGCGGGGCCAGCGCGCGGACATCGTGGACCAGGCCCTCCCCGTATTCCAGGGGTTCGGCCCCGAGGGCGCGCAGGTCGTCGTGGTGGTGGGCGGATGCCGTGGCCAGCACCCGGAGGCCCCGGTGCGTAGCCTGCTGGATGGCCATGCGCCCGACGCCGCCCGACCCGTTGTGGACGAGGAGGGTCTCGCCCTCTTCGTGGGCCAGGACGTCGAGGACGCGCTGCGCCGTCATCCCCGTCAGGGGGAGCGCGGCGGCCTCCTCCCAGGAGAGGCGCGCGGGCTTGCGGGCGACCATCGACACGGGCAGCGCCGTGAACTCGGCGAACGTGCCGCCGCCGACCGAGTCGCGCCGGCCGTAGGCGTAGACCTCGTCGCCGGGGGCGAACTCGGGGGTGTCGAACCCGACGGCCTCGACCGTGCCCGCGACGTCCCAGCCGGGGACGACGGGGAAGTGGACGTCCAGCATCGGGTCCAGGCCGCCGGCCATGACCTTCCAGTCGACGGGGTTCACGCTGGCGGCCCGGACGCGGATGAGGACCGAGGCCGGCGGAAGCTTGGGCATCGGCAGTTCCCCGTGGCGGAGGACTTCCGGACCGCCGTAGCTGTCGTAGTACATGGCCTGCATCGTCTGCCTGTGGGAACCCATGGCGCCCACGGTAGGGAGGCGGATCCCGACATGTCACGGGTAGCGGGTGCGGCGCATTCCCCGGGCCGCCCTGGCGGCCCCGTGCCGCCCGCGCCGCCGGCCGCCCGTGCGTCACCCCGGGAAGGCCCGTCAGAACGGTGGGATGTCGGTGGGGTCCTCGGGCAGGGTGGGAGGCGGCCAGAGGGACAAGGCCACCGGGCTGGTGCCTGCGCCGCCGGTGCCCGGGTTGCCGCTGCCGTTGGCGGGCGGTCGTTGGTCGCCGGGAGCGAGCTGCGGGCGTGGGGTCCGGACGGTCGGCGGCGGCCTGCGGGTGCCGAGCCGGGACTTGGTGCGGCGGCGTGGGCGTTGGTCCGGCGGCCGGCAGGGAGTGTAATCGTCGGGCAGGACCGTGTCGGCGAGGAGCATGTCGAGGAATTGCAGGTGCGCGAGCCGTTCCTCGGCGGGGTCGACGGGGACGTCGGGTGGTTCGCCCCAGTCGGGGTCGCCGGGCAGGGGGATCCCGGGGAGGTCTCCGTCCTGTGGTGTCGCCAGCTCGGTCCAACGGGAGAAGGCCGCGTCGGTGTCGTCGACGGAGGAACCGGGGTCCGGTGGCAGGACGCCGTGGGCAAAGCCGGGCGGTTCGTCCGCGTCGGGGGCGAGGGAGGCGATGAGGGCGTCGTCGAGCACCAGTGGATCCGTGGTGGCGCCGGGGCCGTCGCCGGCTCCGCGCCGGTACGGGACGGCCCTGCCCGGTGCCGGCGGCGGCGGTGTTCCACCGGGCTCCGGGGGGAGCCAAAGCCGGTCGGGGGCGCGGGTGGCCGTGGTGCCGAGGATGGTGGTGACGGTGACGGAACCGTCGGGGTGCAGTTCGGTCTCGAGCAGGCCCACGGATTTGAGGCGGTGGCAGCGGGGGCAGAGGCCTTCGAGGTTATCGAGGTCGGTGGCGCCACCGTCCTGCCACTCGACGGCGTGGTCGGGCTCGAGGCGTTGGCGGCGGTTGCAGCCGATGTTGCTGCACACGGGGTGGCGCAGGGCCAGCGCCCGGCGCTGTTCGCGGGTGGGACGGTAGGACTTGCGACCCATGGCCAGGACGGCCCCGGTGAGGGGGTCGGTCACGGCGCGGGTCCAGGTCTTGGCGGCGGCCGTGAGTTCGGCGGCCTCGTCCTGGCCGATCGCGCCGAGGCCGGGGACCTGGGGCAGCTCGGCCCCGGGGGCGAGCACGCACTCGGCCACGGCGGGCGGGGCGAAACTCGTGCCCGGCGACGGCGGTGTGGATGGCCCGCCCGGCCCTTGGGCCGCCGGGGTGGCGTCGCTGCCGGGGATGCCGGGCAGGATGGTGGCGGGGATGGTGACCAGCACGTCGGGGTTCACCGAGGCCAGTCCTGAGCTGTGGGCGCCCTCCAGGAGAGTGTCGGTGAAGACGTCGGCCCACAATTGCGCCCGGGTCCGCGTCTCGGGTCCGTCCCCGTCCCCATCCTCACGGTTCGGCTGCGTCTGGTCGGCCGTGCTGGCGGCGTCGTCGTCGGGTTCGACGGTGTGGATGCCGTCCCGGTCCGGGGCGGCGGAGTGGCTGCCGTCCCGGTCCGAGGCGGCGGAGTGGCCGCGTCCGTCGTCGATGGGTTGGAGCAGCAGGGTGGTTTGGGCGGCGAGTTTGGCTTCGATGGCGCTGGCCTTGCCCGTTTCGATGAGCCCGTCGATCCACGACATGCCGTTGCCGGCCGGGGTGAAGCGGATGTACCGGTTCTCGGCGGCCTTGTCCTTGCGACGGGTGAAGGAGTCCGGATCGAAGCGCTCGAGGGCCTTCTTGGACTTGTAGGTGATCTGGCCGGGGCTATGGCCGGGGGCGTACTCGAGCAGCTCACCGGCCAGGCGCGACCGGGATAGGGCGACGTCGCTGGCCTCCTGGTGGGCGGCGTCGATGGCCAGACCAGCGGCGAGCTCGGGGTCCAGATCAGTGTCTCCGGGAACGGTGACCGGGCGGGGCTCGATCCGGCGCAGTTGGGCCGCGATGGCCTGGGCCTGCTCGACCCCGATGCGCCCGGCCCGCAGCTCGCGGAGCACATCGGGGGCGTCGTGCAGGGCGAGGGACTCGTTCAGCATCCGGGAGCCGGTCTCGGGGGAAACCGCGCAGACCTGGGCGACGACGTGGGACGCGGCCTCGCCCCCGGAGTTGGAGAGCAGCCGGCCGGCCGCATACGAGATCTCCATGCCCTGGCGACGGCCGCGGCGGTCCATGCGGGGCTCGCGGAGTTCCTCGCAGGCGCCCCGGACATCCCGCAGGGCCTCCAGCTTGATGGACGCGGCGTACCGGGCCAGCGCCTCGGCGTGGTGCAGCCGGGTGGCCGCCGGCGCAGCAGGCGCCAGGGGCACCAGTTCCCACCCCTCGAGCCGCACCACACCCTCGTGATCCATACCTCCATTCTCCCCGAACCCACCGACAGAATGGGAACACACGCCCTACTGTGGATAACCAGTCCGGAGAATATCCGAAGAGAAGTTCTAGGAGATGCGGGGTGGGGCCGGAACGGACCGCCCCTACACCCCGTAGTGCTTGCGCAGCTGGTCGATCTCGTCGTCGCTCAAGGCCTCCCGCGGGGCCACGTGCGGAGCGTGCTTGATGGTGTCCGCATCGAACGCCAGGATCAGGTCCTCCACGTACTGGCCCTCGCCGAGGCGCGCGCCGGCCAGCGGCACCACGCGCTCCTTCGTCTCGAACAGGCCGATCGCGACGCTGACCCAGCCCGGGTGGCCCTGCGGGTCGAGGAACACGGTGGAGACCTTGCCGAGCTTGCCCTGGTTCTTGTCCCAAGCCATCGCCGACTGCAGCTGGTGCAGCTCCGGCAGGTCCGGGATGTCCATCGGATGGTTCTGTGCGGTCATGGCGCCTCTTTCCCTCGTCCGGTCTCCAAGGGCGGAAACGTGCCTCGTTCCCGCACGCCCGACGCTAGCCGCGCGTCCGCCGGCGGCCAAGGGGTGCGGACCAAGGGCGCACTGGCGAGCCGCGGGCGGGGGCGAGGACGACGGCGGCGCCGCCGTCGTCATCAAGCGTCACGCAAGCCGAAGCGTGACGCCGCGTGACGCCACGGACGGGCCGGCCGGGGCGTCCCGGACGCCCCGTGTGACGCGCGGTGACGGCCGATGACGGCGGCGGCCCGCGCATGACGCGGGCGCTACCGGCCGCCGGGCGCCGGGCCCTAGCGTCGCTGGAACCAACCGCAGCCGCGAAAGGACGCCATGACCGCCACCACCGAGACCCGCACGCCCTCCTACGAGGACCTCGCGGCCCCGTTCCGCCCGATCTTCGCCCGTCTCGCCGCCGGGGCCTCGGAGCGGGACCACACGCGCGAGTTGCCGCGCGAGGGCATCCGCGAGCTGGCCGCGGCCGGATTCGGCGCCGTGCGGATCCCGGCCGGCCACGGCGGCGCCGGGGCCACGCTGCCGCAGCTGTTCGCCCTGCTGACCGAGCTGGCCGCCGCCGATCCGAACGCGGCCCAGGCCCTGCGCTCGCACTTCGCGTTTGTGGAGGACCGCCTGGTCGCCGCCCCGGGCCCGGACCGCGACGCCTGGCTGGCCCGCTTCGTGGCCGGCGAACTCGTCGGCAACGGCTGGACGGAGATCGGCGCCGTCGCCCTGGGCGACGTCGCCACCAAGGTCACCCCGGACGGCTCCGGGGGGTTCGTCGTCGACGGCACGAAGTACTACTCGACCGGAACGATCTTCGCCGACTGGATCGACGTCTACGCCGAGCGGACGGACACCGGCCGGCGGGTCATCGCGGCCGTCTCCACGCACCAGGACGGCGTCGAGCGCTCCGACGACTGGGACGGCTTCGGCCAGCGGACCACCGGAACCGGCACGACGGTGTTCACCGGGGCCGCGGTGGCCGAGGAGCACCTCATCGACTTCGACACCCGCTTCAAGTACCAGACGGCCTTCTACCAGACCGTGTTGCTCGCCGTCCTGGCCGGTGCCGTCCGCGGGGCCGAGCGCGACTTCGCCGACGAGCTCGCCGCCCGCAAGCGCACCTTCAGCCACGGCGCCGCGGAGGTGGCCCGCGAGGACCCGCAGCTGCTGCAGGTGATCGGCGAGGTGCACGCGGCCGGGTTCGCCGGGGAGGCGATCGTGGCCCGCGCGGCCGAATCGCTCCAGGCCGCCCACGACGCGGCGCTCGCCCTGCGGGCCGGCACGCTCACGCTGTCCGCGGAGGAGGGCGTCAACGACGAGGCCGAGCAAGCCACCGCCGCCGGGCAGGCGGCCCTCACCCCGCTGGCCGTCAACGCCATCTCGCACGCCTTCGACGCCCTCGCCGCCTCCGCGACGTCCGTGTCCAAGAACCTCGACCGGCACTGGCGCAACGCCCGCACCGCCGGGAACCACAACCCGTGGGTCTTCAAGGCGCGGCTGCTGGGCGACCTGGCCGTGAACGGGACGCCGCTGCCGCGCGTGTGGGCGATCGGGGCGACGACGGCGTAGCGCCCGGCGGGGGCGCCGGCCGTGGGCGCCGGACCGCCGGGCGGCGTTGGGGGACGACGGCGGCGGGCGCCGGGAACGACGTCGGCGGGGCCGGTCCGGGAAGAACGTCCCGGGCCGGCCCCGCCGATGGTGGTGCTGCCTGGTCCTAGGTGCGCGGCGGGACGGTCCCGCCGGCCCGGCCGGAACCGGCCGGGGGAACGGGGCCGCGGCCCGCGGAGCCGGACGTGGCCTGCTCCTTTTCGGCCTCGGTCTCGACGCGGTTGAGCGCCTTGTCCCAGCGGCCCTGCATCGGCTTGATGAGGCCGCCGCCGACGCCGACGACGATCACGCCCACGATGGCGGCGAGGACCGCGATCAACAGCGGCGTGGTGACGGTCGTGGCGATGCCGATCTGGTTCAGCGCCGCCACGATGCCCAGGAAGACGATCGCGACGTAGGCGATGTTCGCGACCGGCCGGGCGTAGCTGCGGGCACCGAGGACGCCGAGGATCATCTCCTTCACCGCGTTCGCGATGGCGAACACGATGACGATGATGATGACGGCGACGAACAGGCGCGGCAGGAACGCGACGATCTGGTTGATGAGGTCGCTGATGGGGTTCGGCCCGAACGCGCCGAACGCGAGCTGCAGGACGAACAGCATGATCGCGTAGTAGACGATCTTCACGACGATCGTGCTCACGGTCATGCTGCTGCCGGCGAAGAAGCGGTTCAGCCCGCCCTTGTCGGCGATCCGCTCGAAGTTGACGGCGTCCAATAGTTTCGCCATCAGCTTGGCGATGACCTTGGCGATCAGCCAGCCGATGAGAAGGATGACAAGGAACAGGACCAACTGCGGAACGAAGTTCGCGATGTTGGTCCACGTGGTGGACAGTGCTTCGGTCATGGTTCGAGCTCCTTAGCAAGCCGGGGGGATGCTTCGCAGGGGTTGTCGCTCGTGGGCCGCGGGTACGGACCACCCATTTCGGTGTTGACCTCCTCGAATATGGTGATGACACTCGTCCTACCACCGTGTAATACACCCCGTCTAGGGCTTTCCTGTTTTTGTCATCACGGGTGCCATGCCCCCGCGCTGGCCGTCACCCCGGGAAGGGGGCGTTGGGCACGTCGCCGATGCCGTCGTCGTCCTCGTCGCCGTAGGCCTGCTCCGCCAGCTCGTTCGCGCGTTCCGGGTCCCCGTGGACGGGGATGTCTGCCTCGGTCACCGGCTCGCGGTCGCCGGCGTCCCCGAGCTGCTGGCCGCCCTCGGTCTCCTCGGGGTCGAAGCCCTCGTTCTCGGTCGTCATGGCCTACCTCCTGGTCGTGGGGTGCAGATGGGGCCACCGTAGGGGCGCCGGCCGGATCGGCCAACCGCGGCCGGAGCGGGACCGGCCCGGGGACGCCGAAGGGGTGGGACCACGCGGGTCCCACCCCTGGGATGCCGGGGAACGGAGGGTGTTCCCGCAGCGTCCGGCTAGACGCCGGCGGTGACGTCCTCGCGGCGGTGCCCCGCGGCGGCCTCCCACTCCTGCTCGACGCGGGCGCGGTGCAGCTCGCGCATGGCGGCGTGCTCGGGGTTGCGGCGCACGGACAGGTAGCCGAGGCCCAGCCCGATGAACCACAGCGGCGTGAACAGCAGGGCCAAGAACGTGTCCGGCTGGGTGGTCAGCGCCCACACGATGAACCCGAAGAACGCGAGCACCACGAACGGCATGAACGTGCCGCCGGGCATCTTGAAGGTGCTGGCCGCGTGCACCTGCGGCCGGCGCCGGCGGTACACGATGTAGCTGACGAGGATGATCGACCAGACGAACATGAAACACAGCGCCGAGATCGTCGTGACCAGCGTGAAGGCCGCCGCGACGCCGCCCTCCGCGTAGAGCAGGACCACGCCGGCGAGCAGGAACATGCAGGAGAACAGCAGGGCGTTGCGGGGCACGCCGCGGCCGGAGAGCTTGCCGAACCGCTTGGGGGCGTCGCCCTCGAGGGCCAGGCCGTAGATCATGCGGGACGTGGAGTAGATGCCCGAGTTCGCGCTGGAGGTCGCGGAGGTCAGCACCACGAAGTTCACGACGCCGGCCGCGCCGGCCAGGCCCGCCAGGGCGAACATGCCCACGAACGGGGACGCGTCGGCGCTGAAAGACGTCCACGGCTCGACGGCCATGAGGATGATCAGGGCGCCCACGTAGAACAGCAGGACGCGGATCGGGATGGCGTTGACGGCCCGTGGCAGCGTCTTCTCCGGGTCCTTGGTCTCGGCGGCGGTCGTGCCGACCAGCTCGATGCCAACGAAGGCGAACACGGCGATCTGGAAGCCGGCGACGAAGCCCATGAAGCCGGTCGGGAACATGCCGCCGTGGGCCCACAGGTTGGAGAAGGACGCGGTGGCCCCGTCGTGCTGGAAGCTGGTGATGATCATGACCAGGCCGACGACAATCAGCGCGAGGATGGCCACGATCTTGATGAGCGCGAACCAGAACTCGGTCTCGCCGAACGCCTTGACGGTGGGCAGGTTCAGGGCGACGAGCAGGACGATGCAGGCCAGCGCCGGGAGCCACAGGGGCAGGTCGGGCCACCAGAAGGCCACGTAGTGGGAGATCGCGACGACGTCGGCGATGCCGGTGACGACCCAGCAGAACCAGTAGGTCCAGCCGGTGAAGAACGCCGCCCAGGGGCCGAGGATGTCCCCGGCGAAGTCGCCGAAGTTCTTGTAGTTCGTGTTGCTCAGCAGCAGCTCGCCCATCGCGCGCATGACGAAGAAGAGCATGAAGCCGATGATCATGTAGACGAAGATGACCGCCGGGCCGGCCGCGGAGATCGTCTTGCCGGAGCCCATGAACAGGCCGGTGCCGATGGCGCCGCCGATCGCGATGAGCTGGATGTGGCGGTTGGAGAGCCCGCGTTCCAGGTGTGGGGGCTGCGAAGTGGACATGCGTGTATCCCGCTTTCAGGTGGTGGTCTCGGCGGCCCGGCCCGGTGTCGGGCGTGCGGCTGCCTGGGCGTCAGAGGGCGTGGGATGCCCGCCCGGTCGCCCCGGTGGGGAAGGGGTGGCGCCTCGGGCGCCCGGTGGCCAGACTCAAGGGGAACTCCGAATCCGCGCGGTCCGCCGCGCTGCCGTCGTGTTCCTCCCCCTCTGTTTGGGAGACCTGAGAGTTTCGCCCCGCGGGGCTTGCTCCGTCGGTGAGCGCATGGGCGCTGCTTTCCAGAGGTGCCTGTTCCGCGGCGGTACGGGGGCCTGAGAGTTTCCTGGGGAGGAGTTGCTCCTACGGCGCCCGCCCTTGGCATGGACGGGTCTCTCCCGCCACGGGTTGTCGGCCGGCATCGCGTGATGCCAGCCACAGGCTAGAGGGCGGCGGTACGCCTGCGCAAAGCGCGCCGCCCCGGACGCGTCACGGACCGGTCTTGATCCGCACCGCCGACCAGACGTCCCCGAGCGAGACGTTCGCGTTCAGGGTGTGCCCGCGCTCCTGGAGCAGGGCCCAGATGCTGTCCCGGTTGATGTCCGCCCGGTTGCCCTTCGGGTACGCGATCCAGGCCGCGCGGCAGGAGAGCAGGGACGGCAGGTGCTCGGCCAGCAGCGCCTCGAGGGCGGCGCGGCTGGTCGCGAAGACGACGGCGGCCTCGGCGCCCCCGGCGTCGTTGGTCACGCGGGCGCCCTCCGGCAGTTCGCCCAGCAGGGCGTGCTCGGCCGCGGAGCCGCCGGCGAGGAACACCTGGTCCTTGGGCTTGACCAGCAGCTTCTGCGCCACGGTCTTCGGCGCGGGCGTCTTCTCCTCGGGCGTGTCCTCCACGGGGCCTCCTTCAGGCGGTGTCGTTGCTACCAGCCTAGTGATCCGCCGGTCCGGAACACGACCGTGGCGCCGGGCGACAGCGTCCGGGGGACCGTCCCCGCCCGGGCGCCGCCGTCGTCGTCCGTCCCCGCGGCGAACAGCACCTCGCCCGCCTCGCCGGGCCACGGTACGTCGGCGGGGCGGTCGCCCAGGTGGGCCGCGACGACGACGCCGCCGCGGCGGAACCACACCCACCCGGCCTCGGGGTCGTGCTCGACGGCGTCCGGCCAGCGGTTGCCGCGCAGGTCCGGCTCGCTGCGGCGCAGCCGCAGCAGGGTGCGGTACGCCTCCAGCATCCGCTCGTGGTCCCCGGTGGCGGCCTCGGCCCAGTCCAGGGCCGAGCGCCGGAACGTCTCCGGGTCCTGGGGGTCGGGGACGACGGCGGGGTCCCAGCCCATCCGCTCGAACTCCCGGAGCCGGCCCTCGGCGGTGGCCTTCCCCAGGTCCGGCTCCGGGTGGGACGTGAAGAACTGCCACGGCGTGGACGCGGCGAACTCCTCGCCCATGAACAGCATGGGCGTGAACGGGGACAGGATCGTCAGGGCCGCGGCCTGCGCGAGCCGCCCGAAGCCGAGCGTCGCCGGGAGCCGGTCGCCGGCGGCCCGGTTGCCGATCTGGTCGTGGTTCTGCGCGCAGACGACCAGGGCGTGCGGCCCAACGGCGACGCGGTCGATCGGCCGGCCGTGGCTGCGGCCGCGGAACGAGGACCACGTGCCGTCGTGGTAGAAGCCGTCCGCGAGGACCTTGGCGAGCGCCCCCGGGTGGGCGAAGTCGGTGTAGTAGCCGCCGTCCTCGCCGGTGAGGTTCGCGTGGACGGCGTGGTGGAAGTCGTCGCTCCACTGCCCGGCCAGGCCGTAGCCGCCCGCGGCCCGGCCCGTGATGAGCCGGGGGTTGTTCATATCCGACTCCGCGACCAGGAACAGGTTCCGGCCGGTCCGCGCGGCGAGCGCGTCCACAGCGGTCGCCAGCTCCTCGAGCAGGTGCACGGCCCGCTCGTCCCGGAACGCGTGCACCGCGTCGAGGCGCAGCCCGTCCACGTGCATGTCCCGCAGCCACATCAGCGCGTTCTCGACGATGAACCGCCGGACCTCGTCCGAGCCGGCCCGGTCCAGGTTCACCGAGTCGCCCCACGTGTTCGCGTCGCCCTGGGTCAGGTAGGGGCCGAAGCGGGGCAGGTAGTTGCCGCTGGGGCCGAGGTGGTTGTAGACGACGTCCTGGACCACGCCCAGGCCGGCCGCGTGCGCGGCGTCCACGAAGCGCTGGTAGGCGGCCGGCCCGCCGTACCCCTCGTGCACCGCGTACCAGGCCACGCCGTCGTAGCCCCAGTTGTGGGTCCCGTTGAAGCCGTTCACCGGCAGCAGCTCCACGTGCGTGACGCCCAGGTCCACGAGGTACGGCAGGCGTCCCGCGGCCGCGTCCAGCGTGCCCTCGGGCGTGAACGTGCCGACGTGCAGCTCGTAGATCGCGCCGCCGTCCAGGCCAGGCGATGACCAGCCGGCGTCGGCCCACGCGTGCGCGGCGGGATCGAAGGTCCGGGACAGCCCGTGGACGCCGTCCGGCTGGCGCCGCGAGCGCGGGTCCGGCAGGGCAGTGGCGTCGCCGTCGAGCAGGTACCCGTAGTCGGTCTCCCCGTCCGGGACGGGCCCCGCGGGGAGCCACCAGCCGGCGCCGTCGCGCTCCATCGGCACCCGCGCGCCGCCAGCCAGCAGCTCCACGCGCTCCGGCACGGGCGCCCAGACGGCGAAGCGGTACCCGGGGGCCGCGTCGTCCCCGCGGCCGGCGTCCGCCGCGCTCACGCGTCCCCCCGGACCAGCAGGGCTACGGGGTAGTCGGCGAAGGCGTCGGCGGCGGCGATCCGGCCGTCGCTCTCCAGCACGCGGCCCGTCAGGGCGTCGGTGTACGCGCCGGGCGCCAGCACCGCCACCGTGTCCCGCCAGCCGCCCGCCTCGGCGAGCCCGAGGGGCAGCCGGGTGACCAGCGTGACGGCGCCGCCGCGGTCGAAGCCGAACAGGTGGGGGGCCGCGGGGCCGCGGGTCGCGACGGCCGCGTAGCCGGTGAACAGCTCGGGCCGGTCCCGGCGCAGCCGCAGCGCCCGCGCCACGAGCAGCAGCTTTGCCTTGCCGTCCGCGTCGAGCCGCGGGGGCGCCGCGTCCACTTCGGCCAGGACGGCGCGGCGGCGCTCGAAGTCGACGCTGCGCCGGTTGTCCGGGTCCACGAGCGAGCGGTCCCACAGCCCCGTGCCCTGGTACACGTCCGGGACGCCCGGCATCGTCAGCTGCACGAGCTTCGCGCCCAGCGAGTTGGACCAGCCCGCCGGGCGGATGCGCTCGACGAGGTCCTCGAGGACGCGCACGACCTCCGGGTCGTCGTAGGCGGCGTCGACGGCGGCGTGCAGCTGGGCCTCGAACTCCGGATCCGGGTTGGTCCACGTGGTGCTCGACGCGGCCTCCCGGGAGGCCTTCTCCGCGTACGCGTGGCAGCGCTCCCGGCTCACCGGGTAGGCGCCGACGGCGGCCTGCCACAGCAGCTCCGCGAACTCCGGGTCGTTGAAGTTCGCGAGCCGCTCGAGGGTCCGCAGCGAGCGGGCCCAGAGGTCCGGGCACTCGGCGAGCACGTGGATGCGCGCCCGGGTGTCCTCGCTGCGCTTCGTGTCGTGCGTGGACAGCGTCGTCATCGACGCGGGCCGCTCGAGGTCGCGCAGCATGAGGCGCCGGTGCACCTCGAACGGGTCGAGCGCGAACTCCGTCGGATCCGCGCCGACCTCGTTCAGGGAGGTCAGGCGGTTGTAGCGGTAGAAGGCCGTGTCCTCCACGCCCTTGGCCATGACCATGCCGGAGGTCTGCTGGAAGCGCACCGCCAGCTCCGTGCGCCCCGTCCCGCCCTCGGGCCAGAGCAGGGGCACCAGCACCCCGATCGCCGCGGCCAGGTCCGGCCGGTGGATGGAGGCGGCGATGGCGGCCTCGCGCAGGTGGTGCCGCCCGTGCGGCAGGTACGTGCGGTAGACCGGGAAGCAGGCCAGCAACTCCGCGAGCGCGTCCGCGGCGGTGTCCTTGTCCAGGCCCGCGTCGGCCGGGACGAGCCGGGCCAGGCGCAGCACCTCGGAGCGGAGGAGCCCGTCCGCGATGGCGCGCTTCGTCTGGTGGATCAGCGGCTGGTAGCGCTCGGTCGGCACGACGTCGGAGAGCGTCTCCCGTCCGGCCGGGTCCACGAAGAGCCGGTCCACCGTCGCCAGCGCGTCGTACCCGGTGGTGCCGGAGCACGCCCAGTCCGGGGGCAGCGATTCGTCACCCTCGAGGATCTTCTCCACGAGCACGTACGCGCCCCCGGTGAGCTCGCGCAGCCGGGCCAGGTAGCCGGCCGGGTCGGCCAGGCCGTCCGGGTGGTCCACCCGCAGCCCGTCGACGAGCCCCTCGTCGAACCAGCTCTTGATCTGGGCGTGCGTCTCGTCGAACACCCAGTCCACCTCGACGCGCACCCCCGCCAGCGTGGTGACGCCGAAGAACCGCCGGTAGTTCAGCTCCGCGTCGGCGCGGCGCCACGAGACGAGCTCGTAGTGCTGCCGGTCGTGCACCGTGCGCGGATCGTCCCCGAGGGCCGCCGTGCCCGGGGCGGTCGGAAAGGCGCGCTCGTAGTAGTGCAGCTCGATGCCGCCGCCGTCGCCCTCCGCCAGCTTCAGGGCGTCGAGCTCGCCGTCGCCGTCGCCCAGCATGGGCAGCCTGATGCGGCCGCCGCCCGCGTCCCAGTCGACGTCGAACGCCTCCGCGTAGCGGCTGGTGCGGCCGCCGCGCAGCAGCTCCCACCACCAGCGGTTGGCGCGCGGCGTCGCGACGCCCACGTGGTTCGGGACGATGTCCACCAGGATCCCCAGGCCGGCCTCGCGGCAGGCCGCGGACAGCGCCTCGAGCCCGGCCCGGCCGCCGCGCGCCGGATCGACCGTGCTGGGGTCGACGACGTCGTAGCCGTGGTCCGAGCCCGCCTCCGCCGTGAGGATTGGCGAGAGGTAGACCCAGTCCGCGCCGAGGTCCCGCAGGTAGGGGACCAGGGCGGCCGCGTCGTAGAGCGTGAACGACGGCCGGATCTGGAGCCGGTACGTGGAGCGGGGGATTCTCATTGCTGTGTCTCCCTGGTCTTGGCGCCCGCCAGGGCGGCGAGCGACGCGGCGACGGTGTGGTCGACCTCCGGCGGGGCCTCCTCGTGGGCGCGGAGCACGACCAGAGAACGGGCCTTGACGCACAGCTCCCCGCCCGCCTTGACCTCGCCCGAGTCCGCGTACTCCCCGGCGGTGTCGATCACGTGGTCCCAGACCTTGCCGTACTCCGGCCCGGGCAGCGTGAAGTCGACGTCCTCGTGGTGGGCGTTGAAGAAGAGCAGGAAGTTCCGGTCCACGACCCGGTTCCCGCGCGCGTCCCGGCCACGGATCCCGTCGCCGTTGAGGAACACGCCCAGCGACACGGACACGTCCGCGTCCCAGTCCTCGGGCTCCATGGGGGAGCCGTCCGCGCGCAGCCACTCGATGTCCGGCAGCCCCTCGCCGGCGCCGCGCTTGACCGGGCGCCCGTCGAAGAAGACCCGGCGGCGGAACGTCGGGTGCTCGGCGCGCAGCCGGCAGACCGCGGCCGTGAACTCCTCCAGCGGCGCGTCCGTCTCCTCCCAGTGGATCCAGGTCAGCTCCGAGTCCTGGGCGTACGTGTTGTTGTTGCCGTTCTGGGTCCGGCCCAGCTCGTCGCCGTGGGAGATCATCGGCACGCCCTGGCTCAGGAGCAGGGTCGCGAGGAAGTTGCGCTGTTGGCGGGCGCGCAGGGCCAAGACGCCGGCGTCGTCGGTCTCGCCCTCCGCCCCGCAGTTCCAGGACCGGTTGTGGGACTCCCCGTCGCGGTTGTCCTCGCCGTTGGCCTCGTTGTGCTTGTCGTTGTAGGAGACCAGGTCCCGCAGCGTGAAGCCGTCGTGCGCGGTGATGAAGTTGATCGAGGAGTAGGGGCGGCGTCCGGAGTTCTCGTACAGGTCGGCCGAGCCGGTCAGCCGGGCCGCGAACTCGCCGAGCGTGGAGGGCTCGCCGCGCCAGAAGTCCCGCATCGTGTCCCGGTACTTGCCGTTCCACTCCGTCCACTGCGGCGGGAAGTTGCCGACCTGGTAGCCGCCCGGGCCGATGTCCCACGGCTCGGCGATCAGCTTGCACTGCGAGACCACGGGGTCCTGCTGGATGAGCTCGAAGAAGGTGGAGAGCTTGTCCACGTCGTAGAACTCGCGGGCCAGCGTGGAGGCCAGGTCGAAGCGGAACCCGTCGACGTGCATCTCCGTCGCCCAGTAGCGCAGCGAGTCCATGAGCAGCTGCAGCGAGTGCGGGCTGCGCACGTTCAGCGAGTTCCCGGTGCCCGTGTAGTCCGTGTAGTAGCGGCGGTCGTCCTCCTCGAGCCGGTAGTAGGACTCGTTGTCGATCCCGCGGAACGACAGCGTCGGGCCGAGGTGGTTGCCCTCCGCCGTGTGGTTGTAGACGACGTCCAGGATCACCTCGATGCCGGCCAGGTGCAGCTGGCGGACCATCGCCTTGAACTCCTGGACCTGCTGGCCCTGGTCGCCCGTGGAGCAGTACGCGTTGTGCGGGGCGAAGAAGCCGATCGTGTTGTAGCCCCAGTAGTTGGACAGGCCCTGGTCCTGCAGCGTCGAGTCGTTGACGAACTGGTGCACGGGCATCAGCTCGAGCGCCGTGACCCCCAGCTTCTGCAGGTGGGCGATCACCGACGGGTGCGCCACGCCGGCGTACGTGCCGCGCTGCTCCTCCGGCACGTCCGGGTGCAACTGCGTCAGTCCCTTGACGTGCGCCTCGTAGATCACGGACTGGTGGTAGGGGATCTTGGGCTTGCGGTCTCCGTCCCAGTCGAAGAACGGGCTGACGACGACGCCGAGCATCATGTGCTCCCCGGAGTCATCGTCGTTGTGGGAGTCCTCGTCGCCGAAGTTGTAGCTGAACAGGGCCTGGTCCCAGTCGATCTCGCCGTGGACGGCCTTCGCGTACGGGTCCAGCAGGAGCTTGTTCGGGTTGCAGCGCTGGCCCTGGGCGGGGTCGTAGGGGCCGTGGACGCGGTAGCCGTAGCGCTGTCCGGGGATCACCTGGGGGAGGTAGCAGTGCCAGATGTAGCCGTCGACCTCCCGCAGCTCCACCCTCGTCTCGGTGCCGTCGTCGTCGAACAGGCAGAGCTCGACCTTCTCGGCCGCCTCGCTGAACAGCGCGAAGTTCGTGCCGTTGCCGTCGTACGTGGCTCCCAGGGGGTAGGCGTCTCCGGGCCAAACTTCCATGTGCGCTCCTGTTTCGTCGGGGCCATTGGTCAGCGGGACCACACTCGGGTCCCGTGGCTTGGTCCACACACTAGACGCAGACGGCCCGAATCCCGCCCTGTCTCGGTGGCCGGCGGGGGAGCGGGGCGTGAACGGGGGACGACGGCGGCGCCCCCGCGCGCGCCGGAGGCCCAGGCCCCGGCCGGACCGGCCGGAACGCCCGGAAGGAGCTGCGGATTTGCGGCGCGGACAGGCCCCGGAACCCGATGGTGGATGCGTCCCGGACCCGGCCCTGCCGCGGCGTCCGGCTAGTTGACCGAGACGTCCCGCCGGGCGTGGTCGTAGGCGAAGCGGACCGGGCCGCCGGCGTGCTCGAACTCGCTGTTGGCTCCGTCCGGCACGCCGAAGGCCCCGTAGTTCTCCGTCCACGAGCGGTTCAGGGCGACCTTGAACGCGTAGCGACCCGCGGGCAGTTCCGCGCCGAGCTTCCAGAGCCCGTCCACGGCGTCGAAAGACATCTGTGCCTCGTCCAGGGCGGGGTTCCAGTCGCCGTGGCCCTTGGCCAGGGAATAGAAGTCGCCCGGCAGGGCCACCGCCTCCGGCTGGCCGGGGAAACGCGCCGGGGCCGGGGCGGCCGGCGCCGAAACGGCAGCCGAGGCCGCCTTCCTCGCGGACGGCTTGGCTGCGGCCTTCTTCGCTGACGGCTTGGCGTCAGTGGTCCGTGTCTGGGCTCCTGCCTCGGCCGGTGCTGACTTGGGCGGGGCCGCCTTCGCGGCGCTCTTCGTCGGGGCGGGGGTCCCCGAGGCGAGGGCCCCGGCGAGCGCCTCCGCTGTGCCGAACGCGGCCCGGGCGCGCTGCCCCTCGTCGGTGATCGACCAGCCGGCGCGGGACTTGGCGATCCAGCCGGCCTTCACGAGGCGGGCCGTTGCCGTGTTGAGGCTGCGGTGGCCGCGGGTGACGCCGGCGCTGAGCGGCTCGGCCTCGGTGGCGGTCTGCGGGACACGGTCGAGGGCGGCGGCGAGGACGTCCGCCGCGCCGAGCCGCTGCCCGGGCAGGTCGGCGAGGATGTCGAGTACGGCCTTGAGTCGGAGGTCGGTGTTCACGCGGGTCATGGCGCTCCTTGGTCGTGGGTTCCCGCGACGATCCTTGCCGAACGGGAGCCGGACACGCCAGAGCCGCCGGTCGTTGACCTCGGCCCCGTGCGCGCCCCCGCCCACGCCGCTCCGCAACGGCCCTGATCGGAGGCGGCTCGGCCGTGCGCGGGCAGCCGGGCCGGACCGGCGCGGTGCCGGTCCGGCCCGGTGCGTGACGCTCCATGACGGACGCCGCGCGACGCTCCACGACGGACGCCGCGCGACGGCCCGGCCGCGGGGCGCGGTTCCCCTACGCCGCGTGCGCCAGCGGGGCGGCCGCGGCCACGGCCAGGGAGCCGTCGGCCACCGTGACGCGCACGGTCCCGCCCGGGACGAGCTCCCCGGCGACCAGGAGGTCCGCCACGGCGTCGTCCAGTTCGCGCTGGATGACGCGGCGCAGCGGGCGGGCGCCGAACTCCGGCTCGTGGCCGGCCTCGGCGATCCACGCGACCGCGGCGTCGTCGACGTCCAGCCCGTAGCCCTGGGCGGCCAGCCGCTCCGCGGTGCGGCGCAGCTGCAGCCGCACGATCTCGGCCAGCTGCCCGGGCTCGAGCTTGCGGAATAGGACGGTCTCGTCGATCCGGTTCAGGAACTCGGGGCGCATGACCTCGCGCAGGCGGCCCATGACCTTGGCCCGCAGCTCGCGCTCGGACCCGGCCGCGTCCCCGGCCGCGAACCCGAGCGGGGCGCCGCGGCTGGCCAGGAACTCGGAGCCGAGGTTGCTGGTCATGATGACCACCGTGTTCCGGAAGTCGACGGTGCGGCCCTGCCCGTCGGTCAGGCGCCCGTCGTCGAGCACCTGCAGCAGCAGGTTGAACACGTCCGGGTGCGCCTTCTCGACCTCGTCCAGCAGGACGACGGAGTAGGGGCGGCGCCGCACGCGTTCGGTCAGCTGCCCGGCCTCGTCGTAGCCGACGTACCCCGGAGGGGCGCCGACCAGGCGCGAGACCGTGTGGCGCTCGCCGAACTCGCTCATGTCCACCCGGACCATCGCCGACTCGTCCCCGAACAGGGACGCCGCGAGCGCCTTGGCCAGCTCCGTCTTGCCGACGCCCGTCGGGCCCAGGAACAGGAAGCTGCCCACGGGACGGCCCTCGTCGCCGAGGCCGGTGCGCGAACGGCGGACCGCCTTGGCGACGGCGGCGACGGCGTCGTCCTGTCCGACCACGCGCCCGTGCAGCTCCTCCTCGAGGCGGGCGAGGCGGGACTTCTCGTCCTCGGTCAGGCGCGCGGCGGGGATCCCCGTGGCCCGCGCGATCACGTCCGCGATCTCGGCCTCGCCGACCGTGGGGCCCGTGGCCGCGCCGCCGTCGTCCGCCCCGGCGCCCTCGAGCCGGGCGGCGACGCGCGCGAGCTCGTCGCGCAGCTCGCCGGCACGCTCGTAGTCCTCGCCGGCGACGGCGTCGTTCTTCTCCGCCTCCAGCTCGGCCAGCCGCGCCCGCAGGGCCGCCGTGTCCACCACGGGCCCGCGCGCCAGGCTCAGCCGGGCGCCGGCCTGGTCGATGAGGTCGATCGCCTTGTCCGGCAGGTGCCGGTCCGTGACGTAGCGGGCGGAGAGCTCGACGGCGGCGCGGATCGCCTCCGGCGCGTACTCCACGCCGTGGTGCTCCGCGTAGCGGTCCTTGAGCCCGTCGAGGATCGCGACGGCGTCCTCGAGGGACGGCTCGCCGACGGTCACGGGTTGGAAGCGGCGCTCGAGGGCCGGGTCCTTCTCCACCTTGCGGTACTCGGCCAGCGTGGTCGCCCCGACCAGGTGGAGGTCGCCGCGGGCCAGCCGCGGCTTCAGGATGTTCCCGGCGTCCATGCCGCCCTCACCGCCGCCGCCCGCGCCGACGACCGTGTGCAGCTCGTCGATGAACACGATCACGCCGCCGTTCTGGGCCGCGATCTCGTCCAGGGTGCCGGTCAGCCGCTCCTCGAAGTCGCCGCGGTACTTGGTCCCCGCCAGCATCGCGGGCAGGTCCAGGGCCACGACGCGCTGGTCCTTCAGCCGGGCCGGCACGGACCCGTCGGCGATCGCCTGGGCCAGGCCCTCGACGACGGCCGTCTTGCCGACGCCGGCCTCGCCGATCAGGACCGGGTTGTTCTTCGTGCGCCGGGCCAGGATCTCCACGGCCTGCTCGATCTCGGAGGCCCGGCCGATCACCGGGTCCAGCCGGCCCTCGCGGGCCTCCGCGGTGAGGTCGCGCCCGAACCGGTCGAGGTTCGGGGTGGCGCCGGACGACTGACCCGTGCCCTCGGCGGCCTCGGACTGCGGCGCGGGGCCGGCGGCCGGCTGGGCCCCGGACTGCAGCGCCTGCGGGGTCACGCCGCGCGCGGCCAGCAACTGCCCGGCCGGGGCGTCCTGGCCCAGGACGAACGCGAAGAACAGGTGCTCGGGGTCGATGTACGTCGACCCGGAGGCCCGCGCGACCTGGTAGGCGTCGAGCAGGGCGCGCCGGGCCGAGCCCGTCAGGGACACCGCGGCGTCCGGGCGGGCCTCGCCGGCGGCGGGCAGCCGCTGCTCGGCGTCGGCCGCGATCGCCTTCGGGTCCGCGCCGGCCGCGGCCGCGATGGACGCCGCGGGCTCGGCCTGGACGAGGGCGTGGAGCAGGTGCAGGGCATCGACCTCGGCATGGCCGTGGCCGAGCGCGTACCGCCCCGCCGCCTCCACGGTCTCGTGCGTGCGCCGGCTGAGGACCCGCATCAGGTCCACCGGACGGCCCGCTGGGGCGCGCTGTCCCTGCAGGTAGCGCGCGAGGAACTCGTCGAACGGTCCGCCGTTGAAGGCAGCCGGTCCGAAGAATGCAGGCATGTACTCCTCCTCAGGTAATTTGAGTGCCTTCGACTCAAGTTAGCGCTGAAGGGGCTGGATCTATTCCCCGGCATCGGCGACGGCGGACCGTGGAACCGGACACACCCGCTGGCGGCCGGGCCGTCGGGTGGCGGACGATGGGCTGAACGTCCCCGACCCGAAGGAGCCCGCCGTGAGCCAGAACGCCGTCCGCGACTTGGAAGCCGTCCTCGACATCGACCACGCGGCGGCCGCCGCGCTCTTCCTCGAGGGCCGCACCGCCAACACCTTCTCCGCGGATCCCGTCCCGCGCGAGAAGCTGGAGGCCATCTACGAACTGGCCAAGATGGGGCCGACCATGATGAACAACCAGCCGCTGCGGATCACGTGGGTCGAGTCCGGCGGGGCCCGGGAGCGGCTCGGCCAGCACCTGCTGCCGGGCAATGCCGCCAAGGCGCGGACCGCACCCGCCGTCGCCGTCCTCTCCTACGACCCGCAGTGGCACGAGCACTTCGGCACGTTCTTCCCCCACGCCCCCGAGCGGCGGGAGATGTTCGAGGGCAACGAGGCGCTCCGGATCGAGACGGCCAGGAACAACGCGTGGCTCCAGGCGGGCTACTTCATCATGGCGGTCCGCGCCGTCGGGCTGAACGCCGGGCCGATGGGCGGGTTCGACGCGGCCGGGATCGACGCCGAGTTCAACGCGGAGACCGGCCACCGCTCGTTCCTCGTCGTGAACGTCGGCACACCGGGCGAAGAGCCCTGGTTCGACCGCCTCCCGCGGCTCGAGGCCGCGACGGCCGTCCGCTCCGTCTAGGAGCCGCCGCCGGCGGGCTTGCCGTACAGCGGCGGGATCACGTCCTCGTCCACGCCCTCGGCCAGGGGCGGCGAGTCCGGATCCGGCGTGCCGAGGCTGTGGATGAGGGCCTCGCGGGCGCCCTCGGGCTTCTCCTGGGATTCCATGGCGGTGGGCTCCTTGCATCGGTCGGGGTGTTTTCCCGCCACCGTACCGAGCCCGCGGCGGCGGGTGAAGAGGCGTGTCCGGAACGTGATCCGGGCCGCGGCCGCGGGTGCCGCGCGCACCCCTGTCCGCGCGGCGGGCCCGGTGCTAGGTTGGCCGCATCCCGTACCCGCAGGAAGGATGCCGAGTGCCCGCAACCCCCGCTGGCGCCCCCGAGGGGGCCGGTCCGCGCACGTTCGGAGTCGAGGAGGAGATGCTCCTCGTGAACCGCCGGACGTTCCGGCCGACGCGTGGCGCGCACGCCACGATCGAGAGCTACCTCGCGGAGCACGGGACACGGCCGGCGGCGGGTGCCCCCGAGCTGACCCTGGAGGTCAAGGAGGAGCAGATCGAGGTCGTCTCGCCCCCGGCGACGAGCCTCGCGGACCTCGAGCGCAGCATCCGCCGCGGCCGCCGCATGGCGATCGACGCCGCCGCCGCGGCCGACGCGACCGTGGCCGCCCTGGGGACCTCGCCCTATGCGGAGCAGGCGCACGTCGTCCCGAACGAGCGGTACCTGCGGATGGCGGAGAACTTCGGCCGCATCCTCGAGGAGACGCTGACCTGCGGGTTCCACGTGCACGTCGCCGTGTCCGGCCTCGAGGAGGGCGTCGCCGTCCTGGACCGGATCCGCGTGTGGCTGCCGATCGTCCTCGGCCTGAGCGCGAACTCGCCCTTCTGGCACGACGCCCCCAGCGGGTTCGCCAGCTACCGCTACCAGGCCTGGGGGCGCTGGCCGACGACGGGCCCCAGCGGCATCTTCGGCTCCGCCCAGGCCTACCGCGACCGGGTCGCCCTGCTGATGGACTCGGGCGTCCCGCTCGACGAGGGCATGGTCTACTTCGACGCCCGCTACTCGGACAAGGTCCCCACCGTCGAGATCCGGGTCGCCGACGTCTGCACGGACGCGCACCACGCCGCGACCCTCGCCGCCACGATCCGCGCCCTCGTCGAGACGGCCTCCCGCCGCTGGCGCGAGGGCACGGCGCCCGACCAGACGACGGCGGACGTGCTGCGCGTCTGGCACTTCCAGGCGAGCCGGGCCGGCGCCCGCGGCCCGCTCGTCGACGCCCGCACCCGGCGGGCCGCCACCGCGCAGGACGCGGTCGCGGGCCTGCTCGAGCACATCGGGCCCGCCCTGGACGCCTTCGGCGAGCGCGACGCCGTCGAAACCGGGCTGCGGGACATCCTCGACAGCGGCGGGGGAGCGGACGCGCAGCTCGCCGCCTTCCGCCACCGCGAGCGCCTCGAGGACGTCGTCGCCGACGTCGTGGAGCGCACCGCCGGGTAGAGTGTCCGGCGGCGGTCCACCGGCCGCCCCGCGGAAGACCGGAAGTCCCGCGGCCGGACGGCACCTCGGAGGCAGTGTGGGATCGGAACGCGGATGGTTCGCTGAGCGGGTGCTCCCCGGGGGTGACGAGCCCGACCCGCGGTTCACCCTCGCCAACGAGCGCACGTTCCTGGCCTGGATCCGCACGTCCCTGGCGTTCGTCGCGGGCGGCGTCGCGCTCGAGGCCTTCGCCACCGCCGCATTCCCCGGGCCGCTGCGCCACGGGCTCGCCGTCGCCGTCGTCGCCATCGGCATGCTCATCGCGGCCGGCGCCGCGTTCCGCTGGGTCCGCGTGGAGGCCAGCATGCGCCACGGGCGCCCGCTGCCGCTGCCTCCCATCGTCCCGCTGCTCGGCCTGGGCGCGGCCGTCGCCGCGGCCGTGACCGTGGCGATGATCCTCGCCGCCTGATGCCGGTCCGCCCGCACCCCGACGCCGGCCTGCAGCCGGAGCGCACCGTCCTGGCGTGGGGCCGCACCACCGTCTCCTTCTTCGTGGCCAGCGCCGTGTTCCTGCGCTGGCTGCCGCACTACGGGCTCGGCATCGTCCTGCTCGTCGCGCTCGCCGGCCTCGCGGCCCTGGCGATCTACGCCACGCAGCGCGCCCGGTACGCCCGGCACGCGGCCGGCATCGTCGCCGGCCGGGCCCGGGCCGATGCCGTGGCGGTCGCCTGGATGGCCGCCGCCGTCGTGATCCTCGGCGCCGTCGCGATCTGGCTGGTCGCGTCGGACTGACCCCGCGCGCCGGCGTCCTCCCCTGCGCTACGCTGGGATTCGAAGACGTGTTCTAGGGAGGTGCCGTGCTCGAGGCCAGCGGTTTCCCGTCCCCGGCGCGGGACTACTTCACCGGCGGGATCGACCTGAACCGGCACCTGATCCGGGACCACACCTCCACGTTCATCCTGCGCGTGGACGGCAACGCGCTGGCCGCCTCGGGGGTCTGCGACGGGGACGAGATCATCGTCGACCGGGCGCTCGAGCCGCGCGACGGCTCCGTGGTCGTCGCCGTCCTCGACGGGGAGTTCGTGCTGCGGCGGCTGCGGCTCGGGCCGGCCGGCGCGGCGCTCGAGGCGGACGACGGCGGCGCGCCGCTGCGGGTCGCCGGGCTGGCGGAGCTGACGGTCTGGGGCGTGGCGACCCGATGCCTGCACCGGCTGTGAGCGGCCCCCGCGCCGCGGCGCCGATCGCGCTGGTGGACGTCAACAACTTCTACGTCTCCTGCGAGCGCGCGTTCGACCCGCGGCTGGAGGGGCGCCCGGTCGTGGTGCTCTCCAACAACGACGGCTGCGTCGTCGCCCGCTCGGAGGAGGCCAAGGCGCTGGGGATCGCAACCGGCGCCCCGTGGTTCCAGGTGGCGCCGCACGCCGCGGCGTGGGGGCTGGTGGCCCGGTCGAGCAACTACGAGCTGTACGGGGACCTGTCGGCGCGGACGATGGAGGTCATCGGCCGGTTCGGCACGTGGCAGGAGGTCTATTCGATCGACGAGTCCTTCCTGGGCCTGCCGGCGGCGGACCCGGCCGCGCTGGCCCGCACCGCCGCCGAGGTCCGCCGCGCGGTGGCCCGGCACGTCGGCGTGCCGGTGTGCGTGGGGGTCGCGCGGACGAAGACGCTCGCCAAGTTCGCGAACCACGTTGCCAAGCGCAACCCCGGCATGGACGGCGTGTGCGTGCTGGACGGGATGCCGCCGGGCGAGGTGGAGCGGATCCAGTCCCGGGTCCCGGCGACGGGCCTGTGGGGCGTGGGCCGGCGGACGGGGGAGCGGCTGGCCGGGATGGGGATCGACACCATCGCCGACCTGCGCGCCGCCGACCCGCTGGCCATCCGGAAGCGGTTCTCCGTGGTCCTGCAGCGCACGGTCCTTGAACTGAACGGGACGCCGTGCCTGCCGCCGCTGTCCGAGCGGGCCGACAAGCAGCAGATCATGTTCTCGCGCAGCTTCGCGGTACCCGTGGCGGACCCGGCGGAGATGGACCAGGTCATGGCGGTGTACGCGCAGAAGGCCGCGGCCCGGCTCCTGGCCGACGGGCTGCGGGCATCCGTCCTGACCGTCACCGCGGGGACGAGCCGCTTCGCGTCCGGGGAGGCGTCCAACCCCTCCGCCTCCGTCGCGCTGCCGCGGCCCACCGACGACCCGATCGTCCTGACCCGCGCCGCCGTCGCCGCGATGCGCGGGCGCCTGGCGCCCGGGGCGTCCTACGTGCGCGCCGGCGTGCTGCTCTCCGGGCTGGAGCCGGCCGCGGGCGTGCAGGAGGCCCTGGCCGGGTTCGGGGATCCCGCGGCGGGCCCGGGGGAGGACGACGGCGGCGCCGGGCTCGGGGGCGTCCTCGGGGCAGTGCGGGCCCGCTTCGGGGAGAGGTCCATCGGACTGGGGCCCGGCGGGATGGCCGAGCCCGCCGCGTGGACCATGAAGCGGGAGTTCTCCTCGCCGCGGTACACGACCGAGTGGTCCGACCTGCCCCGCGTCCGCGCCTGACGTGTCCTCCCGAGCGCGGTGCCCATAGGATGGCCGGGACAGCGCAACCTACGAAAGGACCACCGATGAGCCTCTCCAACGCGCTTCTGCGGGGCGTCTCCGGCGCCTACCTGGTGCAGTCGGGCTACGGCAAGATGAACATGCCCGAGGAGGCCGCCGCCGGCCTGCAGCAGTTCGCCGCGACGGGCATCCCGCAGATCGACGACCTTGACCCCAAGACGTTCGGGAAGATCGTGACCTACTCGGAACTGGGCATTGGTGCCGCGCTGCTGGCCCCGTTCGTGAACAAGCGCCTCGCCGGCCTGGCGCTCGGCGTGTTCTCCGCGGGACTGCTCTCGATGTACTTCCGCAACCCGGAGATGACGCAGGAGGATGGCGTCCGCCCGTCCGAGCAGGGCATGGCCCTGTCCAAGGACGTGTTCCTGGCCGCCATCGCCGGCGCCCTGGTGCTGTCCCCGGTCAAGCGCCGGAAGAAGAAGGCCAAGAAGCCGCTCGCCACGGCCTAGCCGCCGCGCGCACGGCATCGGCCGGTCCCGGGATCGCCGGGGCCGGCCGATGCCGTTTCCGCAGGCGGCCCCCGGTCGGGGAGCCGCACCGCCGGTCCCGCGGCTAGCGCAGCAGGGCCGCCGCCTGTTCCGCCACGAGCGCGACGCCCAGGCCGACCATGATGACCCCGCTGGCCAGCGTCACGGCGCGGGCCGCGCCGGGCCGCGAGCGCAGCAGCCGCCGGGCCCCGAGCGCGACGCCCGAGTAGACGCCGACCGACACCGCGAAGTGCAGCAGCCCCAGGGCCAGCGTCTGCCCCGGGACCGGCAGGGCGGCCGCCGGATCCACGAACTGCGGGATCAGGGCCAGGTACAGCAGGAGGGCCTTCGGGTTGGTGCCGCTCGTGCCCAGGCCCTTGAGGAAGGCCTGGCGGGAGGCCAGTCGGTCCGCCCGCCGCGTCTGCCGCGCCGGGTGGCGCTCGAGGACGGCGGCGGCCGCGTCGGCCCTCCTGGGGGAGGCCCCGGCTGGTGCCCCGCCCGCCGCCCCGCGGGCGGGCGCCGGGACGGCCGCGGCAGCGGCCGCGTCACCCGCGCCCGCCCCGCCGTCCGCGGCCGGCTCCGCGGCGAAGCCCGCCGACCGCCACGAGCGCACGGTCGAGGCCCCGAGCCACAGCAGGTAGCCCGCGCCCAGGAGCGTCAGCAGCGCGAGCAGCTCCGGCCGGGCCGCGATGAGCGCCGCCAGTCCGGCCACGATCAGCGCGGTGTGCAGCAGGTACCCCGCGCAGAGGCCCGCCACGGCCGGCGCGATGCGGCGGGCGCCGAGGCCCGCGGCGATCGAGTACGCCCAGTCCGCGCCAGGGGTCATGGCCAGGGTGACGGAGACGGCGGCGAAGCCGAGCAGCTGGTGGGGATCCATGGCCCCGACAGTAGGCGGAAACCGGCGAAATGTGCTCTCCGATTCGATCCCCAATCCGCCCGTATGCGATATGTTCTTTGCGTGATCGACAGCATCGACCGGGAAATCTTGCGCCAGCTCCAGCGGGACGGGCGAATGACGGCCACCGCACTGGCCGAGCGGGTCGGCCTGACCGTGGCCCCGTGCCACCGCCGGCTGCGCGAACTCGAACGCTCGGGAACGATCACGGGCTACCAGGCCGTGGTCGACCCGAAGGCCGTCGGGCTCGGCTTCCAGGCCCTCGTCTTCGTCACGCTCCGCGACCGCCAGCACCTGCTGGACTTCGAGGAACAGGTCGGGGCGATCCCCGAGGTCGTCGAGGCCTCGCGGCTCTTCGGGGAGCCCGACTTCCTGCTGCGCGTGATTGCGGTGGACCTCCCGTCCTACCAGCGCTTCTACGACGAGGTCCTCGTCGGACTCCCGGGCGTCGAGAAGCTGACCTCCACGATCGTCATGAAGAACGTCAAGGACGGCGCGGCCCTCCCGCTGTAGCCCCGGTAGACTGGTGGAGGCCGGTGGGGGACACCCGGCCGCGAGACGTCCGGGGGGAACACCACACCATGAACACTCCACCGCGCCCTGGCGCGCCCGCGCGCCGTCCTGGCCGCGCCGCCACGCTCGCCACCGGCGGGACCGTCGGGCTGCTGGCCCTCTGGGCGGCCGCCGACTCCGGCATCGGCGCCGCGCTGATCCTGATCTCCGTGGTCCTGGGCGCCACCGCCCTCTACGCCCTCGTCTTCGGCCGGCGGACCTGGGCCCGCATCCCGGGCCGGGCCTCCGCGGCGCGCGTCCTGGCCGGCAGCGTCGCCGTCACCCTGGTCGGGGGCGCGCTCGTCGGACTGACCGCCGCACCGGGCGGGGCCGACCCGGACCCGGCCGCCGCGACCGCCCCGGCCCCTGCCTCCGCGCCGGCCGGTTCCGCCGCGCCGGCCCCGACGACGTCGGCGCCGCCGTCGTCGCCGCCTGCGCCCACCCGGGCACCCGCGCCGGCGACCAGCGCGTCCGCCCCGGGCCCCAGGGCCACGCCCACGCCGCGGCCCCCGCGCGCCCCGGCGGCCGGGACCGCCCTGGCGGTGCTCGCGGACCTGCCCGTGAAGGGCCGCGCCCCGAAGACCGGGTACGAGCGCGAGCGGTTCGGGCAGGCGTGGCTGGACGTCGACCGCAACGGCTGCGACACCCGCAACGACATGCTGCGGCGGCAGCTGACGGACATCGTCTTCGCCAACTCCGTGCCCTGCAAGGTCGCCTCCGGAACGCTCGACGACCCCTACACCGGTGCCGTGATCGGCTTCGTGCGCGGCCAGCGCACCAGCACCGCCGTCCAGATCGACCACGTCGTGGCCCTCTCGGACGCGTGGCAGAAGGGCGCGCAGCGGCTCGGCCCCGGCGTGCGGGCCGCGTTCGCCAACGACCCGCTCAACCTCCAGGCCACGGACGGGCCGACCAACGCGCGCAAGGGCGACGGCGACGCGGCCACGTGGCTGCCGCCGAACAAGGCGCACCGCTGCGCCTACGTCGCCCGGCAGATCGGGGTCAAGCACAAGTACGACCTGTGGGTCACGGCCGCCGAGGGCGACGCGATGCGCCGCGTCCTCGCCGCCTGCCCGCAGCAGCGGGTGCCGGCCGGGGCGGCCGCCGCCGTCGTGCCCGCGCGCGGCGTCCAGGACCCGGGGCCCGCGCGCACCGGGGCCCCGGCGACGACGTCGCCGCGTCCCTCCGCCCCGCGGACGACGGCGGCGCCCGGAGCGGGGACGTCCGGCGGGGACGTGTACTACAAGAACTGCAGCGCCGTGCGCGCCGCGGGCGCCGACCCGATCCGGGCCGGCCAGCCCGGCTACGCCCGGCACCTGGACGGCGACGGCGACGGGGTCGGCTGCGAGTAGGCCGCGGCCGGGCCCGGCCGCGCGGGGCGCTCAGCGCACCACGGTGTAGCGGGCGCAGGCGAAGTCCCCGTTGCGCTCGACCTCCTCGAGCCGCAGCTCCACGTGCGCCGGCAGCAGGGGCGCGCCGGCGCCCAGGGCGACCGGGGCGTACTGCACCCACAACTCGTCGAGCAGCCCGGCCGCGGCGAACTGGGCCGCGACCCCGCCGCCGCCCACAACCCAGCGGTCCGCGTCGCCGGCGGCGTCGGTCATCCGCGCGTGCAGCTCCGGGACCGGCTCCGCGGTGAAGCGGACGTCCCCGCCGTCCGGCGCCTCGAGGTCGGTCCGGTGGGTGAGGACCCAGCACGGCATGGCGTAGGGCCAGGGCCCGTCGTCGTGCTCGCGGACCCAGCGGTAGGTCGTGGACCCCATGGCCATGGCGCCGACCCCCGCGATGAACCCGTCGTAGCCCTGGGTCCCCGCGGAGGAGTCGATGGCCCGGGTCAGCAGCCAGTCCAGGGAGTGCTCGGGGGTGGCGATGAAGCCGTCCACCGACGAGGCGGTGAAGAAGATCGTCCGGCCCATGCCGGAAGTGTAGGCCCGCCAAGGCCCGGCGTTAATGCCGGCCGGACCCGGCCCGCTCACGGTGGAGGCGTCGGGCGCCATGTCGGAGGCGTGAGTGGTTAAACGCGGGCGGCGCCCGGGCGGGAGGATCCTCCCGCCCGGGCGCCGCCGGGGCGCCGGGCCTACTTGCGGCCCTTGGCGGTCGTGAACTCGACGACCTCCGCGCGGCCGCCGTCGCCGTTCTCCCCGGAGAGATCCCCGGTGGCGTTGTGGTAGTGCAGCACCAGCGCCTTGTCGCCCGAGGGCTTCTTGACCCTCGCGGTGAGCGTCTCACCCTCCTGGGCGGTGTTCACGGTGCCGCCGTTCGGGAAGAAGACGTCCGGCTTCAGCGGATTGAATCCGATCCAGTCGGTGGAGTCGACCGGGACCATGTTCCCCGCGGCGTCGGTGTTGTACCAGGAGTACGTGGACACCTGGTAGCTGATCGGCGCCGAGTCCCGCTCCGGGTCCACGCCGAGGGCGCTGAAGGACACTGGCAGCGACGCGACGTTCGTGTCGAACGTGTTCGTGTCCACGCCGCCGAACACATCGTTCAGCCCCCGGAGCTCCACCTGCGTCCCCGTGGCCAGGTCGTACGTCGCGACCAGGTCGAGGTCCGCGTCCGGGATATTCGTGGTGAACGTGACGAAGTCCGCCTCCCGGTCCCCGTTGGTGTCGATGAGGACCTCGATCGCAGTGCCGCCGGCCAGATGGGCCCAGTTGCCCCAGGTGCTGACCCCGAAGCTCACCGCGCCGTCCTCGCGGCCGGCCGTGGGCACGGTGGACAGCGCGCCGACGTACTGCAGGTCCATCTCCCGGGCGCCCGGGACCTCGTCGGCGGTGGCCGGGAGCCGGTCGGATTCCGCGCCGAGCTCGAACGCGGACAGCAGCGACCGGTACTGCGCGGCCCCGTCGCCCTGCAGGATGTCGCGGCCCTCGAGGGTGAGCGTCGCGGTCTTGGTGCGCGGACTGACGACCCCGTCGCCGAGGCTCAGCTCCGACGTCGGCTTCGGCGCGGCCTGGACGGGCACGCGCAATTCCGGACGCTCCGCCGCCGTCAGCTTGATCCAGCCGGTGGCGTCCGCGAGCCAGGCGCGCGGCACGCCCAGGTGCAGGCGGTCCATGGTCGGGTCCTGCGTCTTGGCCAGTTCGTCCGGGTCGACGCGCAGCGTGATGGACAGCGTGGCCTCGCCGCCGGCGGGCACGGTCACGGAGTCGTCGCTGAGCCGGTACTCGACGCCCGGCATCGCGGTCGCCGCGGCGTAGGACGCCGCGTATGTCACCGACTCGTCGGAGTCGTTGCGCACGGTCACCTCCCGCGTCGCGGTGTACCGGTCAGCGCCGGCCTCGATGACGCCGAAGACGACCGACGTCAGGTCGGGGCGCTCGGCGTCGAACGCGATCGCGGGCGTGGACAGGGCGGAGTCCGCCATGACGCGGCCGGAGCCCACGCGCTGCGGGCCGTACACGTCGCCGTCCGCGTCGCGGACGTCGGCCGCGGCCGTGTTCATGACCCGGGCCTTGATCTCCGCGGGCGTGTAGTCGCCGGAGGCGGCGACCAGGGCCGCAATACCGGCCACGTGCGGGGTGGCCATCGACGTGCCCGTCATGGCGGCCGGCGCGTCGCCGGTGCCCACGGCGGCCGAGCCGATCATCGTGCCCGGGGCGGCGACGTCCGGCTTGACGATCCCCTCGGAACCGTGGACGCCGCGGGACGAGCTGGTGTTCAGGGTGTCCAGCGCGTCCGAGGGTGCCGCCGTCGTCGCGATCAGCGCGGGGTCGAGGCGGACGGTCAGCGTGCCGGCCTCGGCGGCCGGACGCAGCGCGTCCGAGGACTCGTTGTTCAGTTGCGCGCCCGGGATGGTCGCGTTCCCGGCGATCCCCGCGTCGAACACGCTGCGCGGGGAGTCGAGGATGACGCCCGCGCCGCCGGCGGCCTCCACGTTGTTGAAGCGCTGGCCGGAGCCGCAGGGGAACCCGGATTCGTTCTCCCACTGCAGCCAGACCCACTTGCCGCCGAGGTCGGTGTCGAAGGCCTGGCACCCGAACTCGTTGCCGGCCGGGGCCATGACGACCTTGCCGGTCAGCTGCTCCGGCGTCGCCGCGGCGTAGTCGAAGTTCACGGAGTACTGGCCTGCCTCCGTGCCCTGCACGGACTCCGGCGACAGGACCTCGACGCCGGTCAGCGTGATCTGCGAGCCGATGGAGTTGGCGACGGTCAGCGAGGACGCCGCGTTGCCGGGCGCGCCGCCGACGTCGGTGACGTCGGACGCGTTGCCGGAGGCGACGACCGAGAGGACGCCCTGCCGGGTCAGCTCGTTGACGATCGCGTTCTCGGGGTCGTCGACGGGGGAGTGGTCCGAGCCGAGCGACATGTTCACGACGTCGGCGCGGTCGGCGAAGTCGCCGTCGTTGTTGGGGTCCAGGACGAAGTCCAGCGCCTGTCCCACGACCGCCGAGGATCCGGCGCAGCCGAACACGCGGAGGCCGACCACCTGTGCCTCGGGCGCCGTGCCGGGTCCGATGCGCATGGCGCTGACCTGCTCCGCCGTCAGCGACTGGTAGTCGCCGGTGAAGGTGGAGCCGTCGGCGTTGACGCCGTAGCCGGCGGCCGAGCCGGCGACGTGCGTGCCGTGGCCCGCCGTGGCGCAGTCCAGGGGGTTGGGGTCCGGATGCGGGACGGGCTGGAACGCGTCCGAGGACGGGTTCGCGTTGTAGTCGTCGCCGACCAGGTCCCAGCCCCCGATGAACTTGGCCGGGTCGCGGAGCCCGGACTCGGCGGAGGGAAGCTCCGCGGACGCCTGCGCCTCCTCGTAGGCCTCGAGCGTGCCCGGGCCGCCGAAGTCGGCGTGGGTGTAGTCGACGCCGGTGTCCAGCACGGCGATCGTCACGCCGTCGCCCGTCTGGTCGAGGCCCTGCCACGCCGCGAGCGTGCCCGTGTCGACGACGGCCCCCTTGTTCGTGGGCTTCTTCGGCACGATCGCGCTGATCTCCACGACGTCCGCCCGCTGGGCGAGCGAGCGCAGCGCCTCGGCGTCGCCGCGCAGGGCCACGCCGGGGATCGTGTTCGTCGTCGTGTAGATGACGTCCGCGTCGGCCTGACCGGCCGCGGACTTGCCCTTCGACTCGATGGCCCGGCGGATCTCCTTGACCCGCTCCTTGGCCTTGACGGGCTGGCGCTTGCCCTGAGCGACGGCGTCGGGCTGCGTCTGCTCGAACGCCCCCTCGCCGGCGAAGCGGACGTACACGGAGACCTGGCCCTGGGCGGTCTCCAGCGGGCCGGTGACCTTCACCCCCTCCAGGGCCTCGCCCGTGAGGGCCTGGGACGCGCCCCGGGCGTCCTCGGTGGTGGGTGCCGCGGCGGCGGGCAGGCCGAGCGTGGCCGCCAGGGCCACCCCCGACGCCGCCGCCACGACGCTCCGCGCCAAGCGCGGGCGGTGCGAGTTGATCATGATGCTCCTCGGTGGCACTGGATGGGGGAGCGCCGGGTCCGCCGCACAGCGGGATCCGGCTACAGAGCGCTCCTGGGGAAAAGCTTAAGTGACGGACTTCACTTGTCAAGGGATCGTTTGACAAGTCGGTGTTTGACAGGAAAACGACAAAAAACCGGCCCCGGATCTGTCAATCCGGGGCCGGTGTGTGGAGCGGGGAGGGCTAGCGCGGGCCGCCCTGCCACAGCGCGTCGAACGGCGCCGCGGACGCGACGCGGTTCCGGATGCCGGCGGTCACGAACTCCTTGGCCCGGCGCGCGGCGTCGAGCGGGGCGGCGCCCTGGGCGAGCTCCGCCGCGATCGCCGCGGCCAGGGAGCAGCCGGCGCCGGAGACGGCGGCCTCCCCGACCTTCGGCGCGCTGAGCACCTCGGTGGTGGCGCCGTCGTGGAAGACGTCGACGGCATCGGCCCCGGCCAGACGCACGCCGCCCTTGGCCAGGACGGCGGCCCCGCTGGCCTCGTGGATGCGCCGGGCGGCCTCGGCGAGGTCGTCGACGGTGGAGATCGCCATGCCGGCCAGGGACTCCGCCTCGAAGTGGTTGGGCGTGACGAACGTCGCCAGCGGCAGCAGGCTGGCCTTCAGGGCCTCGTCGGTGTCCAGCGCGTGGCCGGGCTCCTGGCCCTTGCAGATCAGGACGGGGTCCAGGACCACGTGGCGCCACTGCTGGGACTTGAGCGCGGCCGCGACCGTGTCGATGGTCGCGGGCGAGCCCATCATGCCGAGCTTCACGGTGTCCAGGGACCCGGAATAGCAGGTCTGGATCGCCTCCAGCTGGTCCGCGATGACCTGGGACTCGACCGGAACGAACCGGTGGTTCCACCTCTCCTTGGGGTCGAAGGAGACGATGCACGTCAGCGCCGCGATCCCGTAGGTCCCGAGCTCCTGGAACGTCTTGAGGTCGGCCTGGGCGCCCGCCCCGCCGGTCGCCTCGGAGCCGGCGATCGTGAGCGTGAGGGAGGGCGCGGGGGCGTGGTCCGTGGCAGTCATGCGCCCCATTTTAGGCCGCGCGCCGCGGCTACCGGCCCTCCTGCGCCTGGGTGAGGAACTCGCGGACCAGCGGACCGGCCGTCTGTGCGCCGCCCTGGCCGTCCTCGACGAACGCCGCGACGGCGAGGTCGCCCTGGAACGCGATGACCCAGGCGTGGGCATTGCGCTCGGCGTCGTACTCGGCGGTGCCGGTCTTGCCGTGGACCGGTCCGCCCGGCACGTCGCCGAGGTACCGCTTCAGCGTCCCGTCGGCGACGACGCCGCGCATCAGGCCGCGCAGGTCCGCGGCCTCCTGGTCCGTCAGCGGCTGCGCCGGTTCCCCGGCCGCCGCGGAGGTTGCGGCGGCGCCCTCGGCGTCCCGCGGGGGGACCAGCACCGGTGCGACCCGCTCGCCGGCGGCGACGGAGGCGGCCACGGTGGCCATCCCGAGGACCGAGCCCTGCACGACGCCCTGGCCGATCAGGTTGGCCGCGTGCTCGGTTCCCGTGGAGTCCGCCGGAACGGAGCCCATGAACGCGTCGTACCCGGCCAGCTGGTTGCCGGTCAGCCCGAGCGACTCCGCGGCCTCGGCCACGTCCCCGGCCGGGACGTCGGCGGCGGCCCGGATGAACACGGTGTTGCAGGACTGCGCGACGGCCTCGGCGAAGGGGATCGAGCCGAGCGAGGACTCCGGGTAGCCGTCGTAGTTCTTGAACGAGCGGCCGTCCGCCGTCGCCGTCGGCGGGCACTGGACGCCGGTCTCCGGGGTCGTGCCGCCGCGGAGCATCGCCAGGGAGCTGACGACCTTGAACGAGGACCCGGGCGCGTAGCGGCCGAGCATGGCCGTGTTGTAGCCGGAGTCCTCGGGGCCGGACGCGGAGGCGAGCACGTGGCCGTCGGAGGGGCGGATCGCGACGAGCCCCGCCGGGACGTCGGAGTCGGCGACGACGCCGTCGGCGATGCCCTGCAGCTGCGCGTCGAGCGTGGTGGACAGGTCGCGCCCGGCGGTCGCGGCGGTCGTGAAGACCTCCTCGGGCCGCTGGGCGTCGCCGCCGTGGCGGGTGATGGTGGTGCCGGGGGTGCCGCCCAGCGTGTCCTGGTGCGCGGCCTGCAGCCCCGACAGCCCGACCCGGTCGCCGGCCTTCAGGTCACCCCCGGAGGCCTCGACCTGCTCGGCGGAGGCGTCCCCGACGGTCCCGAGCAGGGGCCGGGCGAACGCGCGGGTCGGGGCGAGCGGCAGCTCGTCCTCCTGGGTGGTGGCGCCGGGGATGGCGGCGATCTCGGCGTCGGAGGCGTCGCGGCCGGGCTCGTCGCGCAGCACGATCGCCTCGACCCAGGCCCGCTCGCCGGCGGAGGCGACGGACTCGGCGTAGGCAGCGGGGTCGATCCCGACGAGTTCGGCCAGCGCCCGCGCGGAGGACTCCCACTCGCCCTGGCCGACATGCGACTTGTCCAGGCCCACGCGCACCACGGGCCGCTCGGTGACGATGGCCTTGCCGTCGCCGCCGAGGATGTCGCCCCGGTCCGGCTGCGTCCGCGTCGCGTCCAGGTACCCGCCGGCGGCCAGTCCCGGGGCGAGCACGGCGGGCTCGTACGCCAGTTCCCAGCGGTCCTGTTCGCCGTCGAAGCGCAGCGGCGCCGTCGTTTCGTAGGTGTAGTCCCTGTCGCTCGCGTCCACGTCCCACGTGGTGCGCAGCGTGGCGTTCGCGGCCGGGGCGCCGTCGCCGTCGGCCTCCTCGACGCCGACGAGCTCGACCGTTCGCGCGATGCCGCCCATCCGGGCGAACGCGGTCTCCGCGTCCTGGCCGGGCTTCGCGTCCTCGGCGGCGAGCGGAACGGCCGAGAAGTCGCCGCTCTGCACCGCCTCGGCCACGGCGCGGGCGGCCTCGTTCGGGGAGGGGGTCGTGGAGCAGGCGGCCAACGGGGCCACCAGGAGACCCGTCAGGGTCAGGGGCAGGACCAGGCGGTAGCTGCGGCGCATGGCGCCATTATTCACGATCGCGATGGACGCCCGGTGACCGCCCGCCGGGCGCCGGCTGGGCAGCGCCCGGGCGCGGCGGGAGGTCCAGCAGGCGCGCGACCGGGTCCACCGACGGCAGGAGCACCCGCTCCATGTCGGCGAGCGTCCGGCCCAGGGGCACCATGAACCGCGCACCGCCCCCGGCCAGGCTCCGCCGCCACTTGCCGTAGTCGGCGTGCAGCACGTGCCCGTACGCGACGAGCCGGAACACCTCGGCCGCCGTCGGGCCCGGTCCCGCGGCCCCGGCCCCGGCCACGCCGGGCCCCGCCCCGCCACCCGCGCCCGTGCCCGCCGCCGGGCGGCCGGCCCGGGAGTGGACCAGCGCGAAGCCCTCGCGCAGGCGCCACGCCTCGAACCGGTACTCGAAGCCCAGCAGGCGCCGCCGGCGGGCCTCCGCCTCGACGGCGGCCGCGACGCGGTCCAGGTGGACCTGCGTCGCCCCGCCGAAGAAGAACTTGCGGATCAGGGCCGCCCGGACAAACCGGTGGTGGAGCAGTTCCGCGTCCGTCGCGCCCGGGTCGGCGTCGGCGTGGCGCAGCGGCGCGGTCGCGTCCCGGTACTGGGCGGCCACGTCCCGGAACAGCTCGAGCCGGTCCTCGTCGGTGGGCGGCTCGCGGTCCTCCGGGTCCCATTCGGCGGACAACATGCCCAGAGCATAGGCGCCCCGGTGCGAGAATGGGCCCCATGCCAGACACCCCCGCCACCGCCGCCCGGCCGCGCGCGCGGGCCGCCTTCGCGTCCGCGGGCGGCCCGTACTTCCCGGTCGTCCTGGCCCTGATGGCCGTCGTCGTGATCCTCTCCAACATCGGCGCGTCGAAGGGCGTCGCGTTCGGCCCGGTCCTCACGGACGGCGGCTTCTTCCTGTTCCCGTTGGCCTACATCCTCGGCGACGTCGTGTCCGAGGTGTACGGGTTCCGGGCCGCACGCCGCGCGATCCTGACGTCGTTCGCCCTGTCCGTGTTCTCCGTGCTCTGCTTCTGGGTGATCATCGCGCTTCCGGGCGCCGAGTGGTACGACGGGCAGGCCGCCCTCGAGCGCACCCTCGGCCCGGTGTGGCTGATCGTCCTCGCCTCGGTGCTCGGTTTCCTCCTCGGCCAGACCCTGAACTCGTGGGTCCTCGTGCGGATGAAGGAGCGCTTCGGGGAGCGGCGCCTGGTCGTGCGCCTGCTCGGGTCCACCGGCGTCGGCGAGTTCGCGGACACGCTGGTCTTCTGCTCCATCGCCGCGGGCGTCATCGGCATCGCGACCGTGCTGGACTTCCTGAACTACGTCGTCGTCGGCTTCCTCTACAAGTCCGCCGTCGAGGTGCTGCTGGTGCCGGTGACCGCCGCCGTGATCGCCTGGTTCAAGCGGCGCGAGCCGAGCTACGGGACGACGGCGGCGTAGCCCCGCGCGGGCCCGTGCGCCCGTCCCGCCGCCCGCCTACGCTGGGCGCATGGAGTTCCTCACCGCGGCGGGGCTCAGCTCGGCGGCCGGCCTCAACGCCTACATCCCGATGCTGGCCCTGGGCCTGCTGGACCGGTACACGCCGCTCGTGGACCTGCCGCCCGGCTGGGGGTGGCTGTCCAACGGGTGGATGCTCGTGCTGCTGGCCGTGCTGCTCGTGCTCGAGGTCGCGGCGGACAAGATCCCGGTCGTGGACAGCGTCAACGACATCGTCCAGACGCTCGTCCGCCCGGCGGCCGGCGGCATCGTCTTCGCCTCCGGGCTGGGGGCCGAGACCGTCACCGTGTCCGACCCCGACGCGTTCTTCGCCACCGACCAGTGGGTGCCGGTGGCCCTCGGCGTCGCGATCGCGCTCGCCGTCCACCTCGCCAAGATGGCCACCCGGCCCGTCCTGAACGCCGGGTCCGCGGGCCTCGCCGCGCCGGTCGCGAGCACCGCGGAGGACGGCCTCTCCGCCGGGCTGGCCCTGGCCGCGCTGCTGCTGCCCGCGCTGGTGCTCGTGCTCCTGGCCGCGGCCGTCGCCGCCGTCGTCTGGGCCGTGCGCCGCGTCCGGCGCCGGAATGACCCCGGCCCGCCCTGGCGGCGCTCCGTCGCGTAGCCGCGCCGGCGGCGGCTAGGCGCCCTGGGGGTCCGGTGCTCCCGCGTAGTACGCGGACAGGGTGCGCTCCTTGAGGTCGTGGAACCCGCCGTCCTCGATCGCGGCCCGGCACTGGTCGACCAGGCGCACCACGAAGCGCTCGTTGTGGATGGAGATCAGCGTGTGGGAGAGCATCTCCTTCGCCTTGTGCAGGTGGTGGATGTAGGCGCGCGAGTAGTGGGCGCACGTGTAGCAGTCGCAGCCCTCCTGCAGGGGCGTGAAGTCCGTCTTGTAGCGGGCGCCCGTGAGGTTGAAGCGGCCGTGCTCCGTGTAGAACGCGGACGTGCGGGCAACGCGGGTGGGGGAGACGCAGTCGAACGTGTCCGCCCCGTTCTCGATCGCCGTGAACACGTCGTCCGGCTCCGAGATGCCCAGCAGGTGCCGGGGCTTGTCCTCCGGCAGCTCCTCGGCGCACCAGCCCACGATGGTGCCCAGGTTCTCCTTCTCCAGGGCGCCGCCGATGCCGAACCCGTCGAAGCCCATGGACGCGAGGTCCCGGCAGGCCTTGCGGCGCAGGTCCTCGTACTGCGCCCCCTGGATGACGCCGAACAGGGCTTGGTAGGCCTTGCCCGCCCGCTCGTCCGTGAGCCGGAAGTGCTCGGCGACGCAGCGTTCCGCCCAGCGGCGCGTCCGCTCGAGGGCCTCCTCCTGGTAGCCGCGCGAGTTGTGCAGCGTGGTCAGCTCGTCGAACGCGAACATCACGTCAGCGCCCAGCCGGTGCTGCACCCGCATCGACACCTCGGGCGTGAAGCGGTGCCGGTCGCCGTTGAGGTGGCTCTTGAACCACACGCCGTCGTCGTCCACGTTCGCGAGGCGCTCCTTGCCGGGTGCGACGGCGTCGTCGTCGCCCGAGGAGTCGGCCTGCTTCATGTCGATGACCTTCTTGAACCCGGAGCCCAGGCTCATCACCTGGAAGCCGCCGGAGTCCGTGAAGGTCGGCCCCGGCCAGTTCATGAACCGCCCCAAACCGCCCGCGGCGTCCACGACCTCCTCGCCGGGCTGCAGGTACAGGTGGTACGCGTTGGCGAGCACCGCCTGCGCCCCCAGCTCCGCGACGGCCTCCGGCAGCACCGCCTTGACGGTGGCCTTCGTGCCGACCGCCACGAACGCCGGGGTCGCGATCGTCCCGTGGGGTGTCGTCAGCGTCCCCGTGCGGCCCAGGCCGACCGAGCCGTCCGGACGGGTCAGGCGCGCGCCGACCTCGAACGAGAAGTCGGACTGGCGGGGATGGGAGGGGGACACGGTCGCATCGGGCACCTTCCTAGTCTGCCCGATCGGGACGACGGCGGCGCCGCGCCCGCCCCGGGGCGGCGCGCGTCACGCACCCGCGTTCGCTTCCCCACAAGTGCCCCGGCGTGCGACGGCGATCGCTGTCGAGGGCGCCGTTCCGGCGTAGCGTGGCCGTGTGCGGCGCGGCCGCCCGCGGCACGGCCCCACCGAAAGGACGCATGGACAACCCCCTGAGTTGGCGGCACCTGGTCCGCCTCGGCCCCTCCGACGGGGACCACCGCGTGGCACTGCGCGCGGCCCTGGGCGTCTTCATCCCCCTCGCGGTCCTGATGGCCGCCGACCGGATCGACCTGGCGGTCTTCGCCATCTTCGGCGCGTTCACGGGCGTCTACGGCCGCGTTCCGGGCCACCGGGCGCGCCTGGTCCTGCAGGCGCGGGCCGGGCTGCTGTTCTGGATCGTGATCCTGGCCGGCTACCTGGCGTCGGCCCGCGTCGTCGAGCACGGGACCGCCGCCGGCGGGTGGGCGATCGTCGGGCTCACGACCGTCGTGGCGTGGGTCTGCTCCGTCGCCGCGGGGCACCTGCGGATCCGCCCGGCCGGCTCCCTGTTCCACATCTTCGCCTTCGCGGCCATCGCCTCCCTGCCCGAGCCGCCGCCGGCCGGCCAGGCGCTGGGCACCGCCGCCGCGACGATCGCGCTGGCCATCGCCATCGGCCTGTCCGGCTGGCTCCTGCCGCACCGGCGGACGCCCTGGCGCGGGGCCGAGAAGCCCGGCGTGAACCCGCTCGTGCGCACGGCCGTCTGGGTCGAGTCCATCGGGTACCTGCTGGCCCCCGGCCTGGCCGGCGTCCTGGCGCAGCTGCTCGCCCCGCTGCTGTCCACGGACCACACCTACTGGGCGATGGTCTCCGCCGTCGTGCCCCTGGTCGGCCACTCCAGCCGCCACCGCATGGCTCGGGGCCTCCACCGCGTGCTCGGCACGTTCGTCGGGCTCGGGGTCATGGCCGCCATCGTCCTCCTCTCGCCGAGCCCCTGGCAGACGGTGCTGATCATGGGGCTGGCCCAGTTCGGCGCGGAGATGCTCATCGCGCGCAACTACTTCTGGGCACAGGTCTGCGTCACGCCGCTGGCCCTGCTCGGGACCTCGCTGCTGACCGGGCCCGACCCGTCGCTGCTCTACGACCGCATCGTCGAGACGGTGGTCGGCTCCGCCGTCGGCGTCGCCGTCGCGCTCGCCGGGACCGCGTACGGGAACCGGCTGCGCCGCGTCGGGGTCCTGCCGGCCTAGGGCGCCCCGCGCCCGGGCCCCCCGCCGTCGTCCCCGCCGGCTACCCCGCCTGCTACCCCGCCGGGGCCCCCACGACGCCCGCGATGAGCCCCTCCAGGCCCACGCGGAAGCTCGCCTCGGCGGGGTGCTCGCCGGTGGCCCGTTGCGCCTCGCGCGCGCCGTCGAAGACCGGCGTCGGCCGCGGGTGCCCGGCGGTGTCGAAGATGTCCCCGGGCGCCGTCGTGTCGAGAGCGGAACCGAAGATGAACGACTCGAACGCCACGATGGTGGGCACGATGCGCTCCTGCGGCCAGCCGGCCGCGGCGAGCCCCGCCGCCACGGCCTCGTACATGTCGATGGTGCGCGGCGAGCCGACGACGGGCAGGACCGCGATCACCGGGATCAGCGGCACGTGCTCGGCAATGGTGTCGCGGTAGCTGGTCGCCCACCGGCGCAGGGCGTCGGCGATCGGCAGGCGCCCGAAGCACGCGTGGTCGACGCGGGCCATGACGTCGTCCTGGATCCACTGCATCAGCTGCTGCTTCGACGCCGCGTGGTTGTACAGCGCGGACGGGGCCACGCCGAGCCGGCGGGCCAGGGCGGCCATGGTCAGGGCCCCGTAGCCCTTCTCCGCGATCAGCTCCAGCGCGCAGCGGGTGATCTGGGCGGGGGAGAGGACGGCCGAGGTGGGGCGCCCGGCCCGCCGGAGGCGCTGCGGGGCCGCCGTCGATCCGCCGCGTCGGGACTGGTCAGCCGCCACTTGTCCTCCGGATTCCTGTGGGCCACTTCACAAGGCCCCGTTCGGTGCCTTACGATCAGTCTATAAATGAACGCTATTCATTTACTCCCGAGACACAGAAGGCAAGTGATACGCATGGCAACGCTTGAACGCGATGTCGTCATCATCGGCGCCGGCCCGTCCGGCCTGAGCGCCGCCCGCGAGCTGCGCAAGGCGGGCAAGACGGTCGCGGTCCTGGAGGCCCGCGACCGCGTCGGCGGCCGCACCTGGACGCGCGAGATCGACGGCGCCACCCTGGAGATCGGCGGGCAGTGGGTCTCCCCGGACCAGACGGCGCTGCTGGACCTGCTCGCCGAGCTCGGGATCGGCACCTACGAGCGCTACCGGGCCGGCAAGAGCGTCTTCATCGCCCCGGACGGCACCCGCACCGAGTACGTGGGCGAGGACTTCCCGGTCGCCGCGTCCACCGTCGCCGAGATGGGCCGCCTCGCCGCGCTCCTGGACGAGCTGGCCGCCGAGACGGACCCCGACCGGCCCTGGGGGCACCCGCGGGCCGCCGAGCTCGACTCCGTCTCGTTCCACCACTGGCTGCGCGCCCAGTCGGCGGACCAGGACGCCTGCGACAACATCGGGCTCTTCATCGCCGGCGGCATGCTGACCAAGCCGGCCCACACGTTCTCCGCGCTGCAGGCCGTGCTCATGGCCGCCTCCGCCGGCTCGTTCTCGAACCTCGTCGACGAGGACTTCATCCTGGACCGCCGCGTCATCGGCACCATGCAGTCCGTCTCGCAGGCCATGGCCGACGACCTCGGCCCCGACGTGTTCCTGCGCGAGCCGGTGCTGCGCCTCGAGTGGTCCGGCGACGGGGTCGTGGCCCACGGCGCCACCGTCTCGGTCGCCGCGCGGCGCGCCGTCGTCGCCGTCCCGCCCAACCTGTACTCGCGGATCTCCTACGACCCGCCGCTGCCGCGCCGCCAGCAGGTCGCGCACCAGCACCAGTCGATGGGCCTGGTCATCAAGGTCCACGCCGTCTACCCCACGCCGTTCTGGCGGGACAAGGGCCTCTCCGGCACGGGCTTCAGCCCGACGGCGATGGTCCAGGAGGTCTACGACAACACCCTGCACGGGGACGCGCGCGGCACGCTGGTCGGCTTCGTGTCCGACGAGAAGGCCGACGCGCTGTTCGCACTGCCCGAGGCCGAGCGCCGCGCCCGCGTCCTGGCGGACCTCGCCGCGTTCCTCGGCCACGAGGCCCTGGAGCCCGACGTCTACTTCGAATCCGACTTCGGCTCCGAGGAGTGGACCCGCGGCGCCTACGCCACCAGCTACGACCTCGGGGGACTGCACCGCTTCGGCCCGAGCCAGCACGACGCCGTCGGCCCCCTGGTCTTCTCCTCCTCGGACCTCGCCGGCGCCGGCTACCAGCACGTCGACGGCGCGGTGCGCATGGGCCGCCGCTCCGCGGCCCGGCTCCTGGCCGACCTGGACGGCACCCCCGCCGACCCCGCGTACGACGGCGGGACCCCCGTCGCCGCGACGCCCGCCGCGACATGACCGGGCTGACGACGCGGCCCGAGCCGCCGCGCACCGGCCGGTCCGCCGCGGACGCCGCCGTCGGCCCCGCCGCGGACGCCGGCCACGCTCCGGTCCCCGGCGGGAAGGGCCTGGCGCGCGGCACCGTCGGCATCCTCGGTGCCGTCGTCATCGGCGTCTCCTCGATCGCCCCGGCCTACACGCTCACCGCGGCGCTCGGGCCGACGGTCGCCGAGGTCGGCACCCACCTGCCCGCGATCCTGCTGGCCGGGTTCCTGCCGATGCTCCTGGTCGCCCTCGGCTACCGCGAGCTGAACCGGGAGATGCCCGACTCCGGGACGTCCTTCACGTGGGCCACCCGGGCGTTCGGCCCCTGGGTCGGCTGGCTCGCGGGCTGGGGGATGGTCGCGGCGACGATCATCGTCCTGTCCAACCTGGCGGCCGTCGCCGTCGACTTCTTCTACCTGCTCCTGGCCCAGGTGACCGGCAACCCGGCGCTGGCGGAGCTGACCACGAACCTGTGGGTCAACATCCCGACGACGCTCGTGTTCATAGCCGGCGCCTGCTGGATCTCCTACCGCGGCATGGAGGCCACCAAGGCCTTCCAGTACGTGCTGGTCGGGTTCCAGCTGCTCGTGCTCGGCTGGTTCGCCGTCTCCGCGTTCGCGCACGCCGGCGCCGGGACCGCGTTCGACGCGACGCCGCCGTCGCTGGAGTGGTTCAACCCGCTGGGCGTCGGCGACTTCTCCGCCTTCGCCGCGGGCGTCTCCCTGTCCATCTTCGTGTTCTGGGGCTGGGACATCACCCTGACCCTGAACGAGGAGACGAAGGACCCCGAGCGCACGCCCGGCCGCGCCGCCACCGCCACGGTGCTGGTCATCATGGCCGTCTACGTCGCCGTGTCCCTGGCCGTGATCGCGTTCGCCGGCGTCGGCACGGAGGGCCTGGGCGCCGGCAACCCGGAGAACCAGGAGTCGATCTTCGCGGTGCTCGCCGGACCCGTCATGGGGCCGTTCGCGCTGCTGATGTCCCTGGCCGTGCTGTCCTCGTCGGCGGCGTCCCTGCAGTCCACGATCGTCTCCCCGGCCCGCACCGTCCTGGCCATGGGCTACTACGGGGCCCTGCCGTCCCCGTTCGCGCGGGTCAGCCGCCACGGCTCCCCGGCGACGGCCACCCTCGTCGCCGGCGCGGGCGCGGCCGGGTTCTACGTCATCACCCGGCTGCTGTCCGAGAACGCCCTGTGGGACACCATCACCGCGCTGGGCATGATGATCTGCTTCTACTACGGCATCACGGCGCTGGCCTGCGTCTGGTACTTCCGGCGCGGGCTGCTCACCAGCTGGCGCACCGTGGCCTACCGGCTCGTCGCGCCGCTCGCCGGCGGGATCGTGCTGATCGCGATGTTCGCCAAGACCGCCGTCGACTCCATGGACCCGTCGTACGGCTCCGGCAGCCAGATCGGCGGGGTGGGCATGGTGTTCATCCTCGGCATGGCCGTGCTGGTGCTGGGCGTGGTGCTGATGCTCGTCGCCCGCTGGCGCAACCCCGGTTTCTTCCGCGGCGAGACGCTCGCGCGCCTCCGCTGACCAACCCCCCCCGGCCCGCCGCTGCGGGCCCTTCCGAAAGGAGTACGACATGACCGAGACGACGACGGAGGCCCCCGCGCAGGCGGCGGCCGAGGCTCCGGGCTACCGCGTGGTGAACCCGGCCACGGGCGCGCTGGTGGAGCGGTTCGAGACCGCGACGGACGCGCAGGTGTCCGCGGCCCTGGCCGCGGCGCAGTCCGGGTTCGAGGCCTGGGCGTCCCTGGGCCTCGCCGAGCGGTCGGCCCGCGTGGCCCGGGTGGGCGAGCTGTTCGCGCAGCGGGCGGCCGAGCTGGGCCGGACCGCGACCACGGAGATGGGCAAGCCCCTGTCCCAGTCCGTCGGGGAGGCGGAGTTCTCCGGGGAGATCTTCGGCTACTACGCCCGGAACGGGGAGCGGTTCGCCGCGGACACCCCGATCGAGACGGCCTCCGGGGACACGGCCCTGATCCAGCGCCGCCCGGTCGGGCCACTGCTCGGCATCATGCCGTGGAACTACCCCTTCTACCAGGTGGCCCGGTTCGCCGCCCCGAACCTCGTGCTGGGGAACACCGTGGTCCTCAAGCACGCGGAGTCCTGCCCCCGCTCCGCGCTGGCGATCCAGGAGATCATGGACGAGGCCGGCATCCCGGCCGGCGTCTACCAGAACCTGTTCGCCTCCCACGCGCAGGTCGCGGACATCGTCGCCGACCCCCGGATCCAGGGGGTCTCGCTGACCGGGTCCGAGCGGGCCGGGGCCATCGTGGGCCGGCTCGCCGGGGAGAACCTGAAGAAGGCCGTGCTGGAGCTCGGCGGTTCCGACCCCTACGTCGTCCTGGACGCCGCAGACGTCAAGGAGGCCGCCGCGACGGCGTGGGCGACCCGGATGGAGAACACCGGGCAGGCGTGCAATTCGAACAAGCGCATCATCGTCACCGAGGGGATCCACGACGAGTTCGTGGCCGAGCTCGCGGCCCTGGCCGACGGCCTGGTCCCCGGCGACCCGCTCGCGGAGGCCGAGGGCACGTACGCGCCGATGTCCTCCCGCGCGGCCGCCGAGGCGCTCGACGCCCAGGTCCGGGACGCCGTGGACCGCGGCGCGGTGCTGCACGCCGGCGGCACCCTGGAGCCGGGCCCGGCCGCCTACTACGCCCCCGCGGTGCTCACCGGCATCGCCCCGGGGATGCGGGCCGCCACGGAGGAGCTCTTCGGGCCGGTCGCGGTCGTGTACAAGGTCCGGTCAGACGCCGAGGCCCTCCAGCTGGCGAACGACACCGCCTTCGGCCTGGGCGGGGCCGTCTTCTCCGCCGACCCCGGCCGCGCCCGGGCCCTGGCGGAGCAGCTCGAGGTCGGCATGGCCAACGTGAACACCCCCGCCGGCGAGGGCGCGGAGCTGCCGTTCGGCGGGGTCAAACGCTCCGGCTTCGGCCGCGAGCTCGGGCCGCTGGGCATGGACGAGTTCGTCAACAAGCGGCTGCTCTACATCGCCGGGTAACCGGCACGCCGGAGGGTCCGGGGCTCCGTGCCCCGGGCCCTCCGGCGTCTCCGCGTGCGGGCGCTCACGGCGAGGCGGGGGGCCTCCGTCCCGGCAGCCGCGCCCAGAACGCCGGGTAGAGCAGGATGAGCCCGAAGTTCAGCACCACGAGGTGCAGCAGGCCGGGCCACCCGCCCTGCACCGCCAGGGCCACGAGGCCGAGGTGCAGGCCCGCGCCGCCGACGGCGGCCGCCGCCCGCGTGCGCCGGAGCCAGAGCCCCACACCGATGGCGAGCTCGGCCGCGACCGTGCCGACGGCCAGCACGGCGAGCAGGGGCGGGTCCGCGAATCCCATGACGGCCTCAGCCTGGGGCCGCGTGGCCCGGAGGTAGCGGAGGTTCTCGCCGGCGAGCCAGGAGGGCTGGAGCTTCGTCAGCGCTCCGAAGACGTAGACGGTGGAGACGAGGACCCGCAGCGACAGGGCCAGCTCCGCGGGCCGGCCGGCCGTGACCGCCAGGGCCGCGCCCGCCCACCCCAGCAGGATCAGCCCGTACTCGGGCCACTGGTCCAGGGCCGCGAGCTCGACGAGGCAGAGCCCCGCCAGGGACAGGCCCGCCACGACGGGCCGCTGCCCCTGCCAGAGCAGGACGGCGGCCAACGCCCACAGCGCCGTCCACGCGATCCCGAGGACCAGCGACGCGCCGTCCAGGCCCGCGACGACCACGGCGTCGCGGGCCAGCCAGACGACGGCGAGCAGGGCCAGCGCCCGGTGGGCGGTCAGCCGCACCGCGGGTCCGGATCCGGTTTCCAACAGGACGTGTGCATCTGCCACCCGCCGGGCAACTGCCCCAGGGCGGGCTCGGCCCAACGCACGGCCAGCAGCACCGCGGGCAGGGCGACCAGGACGGCCACGAGTAGCCAGGTCCTTCGACGCACCGTCACGTCCGCCCCCGGGGCGCTACCCGGCGCCGCCGTCGTCGCGCCCGCCGGAGGCCGGGGCGGACTCGGGGGCCGAGTCGGTGGTGCGGCTGCGCAGCAGGCCCAGCTCGTGGCGGACCATCCGGGCCAGCTCGTCGGCGTCGTATGTGCGGGATCCGCCGTGCGCGCGGAGGTAGAGCAGGGCGTCCAGGCGGGCGGTGCGCCACTCGTGCTCGGCGTCCGCGTCGCGGAGCGCGACGGCGCGGTGGATCTCCCGGTCGAACAGGTTCGGCTCGTCGAGCTGGCGCTGGCGCAGCTCCGCGCTCAGCTTCGCCTTCAGCGGGTCCGATTCGACGTGGTCCGTGGCGGTCAGGGCGTCGCTGTAGCGCTTCGCGGCCGCGGGGTCGCCGTCGTCGTCCGCCAGGTAGGCCGCCATGGCGAGCGCGGACTGGATGGACTTCCAGCGCCCGAAGTTCCCGTCGAACGGCAGCTCCGTGAGGATGCCCAGGGCCCGCCACGCGTTGGTGCGGTCGTTCAGCTCGACGAAGAGCAGGTGCGCGAGGTTGCGCACGGACTCCAGGTGGGAGCCGGACTTGACGTTGAACCCGCGGCTGAGGCGGGCGACCGGCTCGAGGACGCGCTGGTCCCAGGGGTACTCGCGGGCGATCCCGATCAGGATGGACTCGGGCGAGCCCTCCTCGACCGGGATGATCGTCAGGTCGTCGAGCGTGGCCTCGCGCGGCGGCTCGTTCGTGTGCACGCGGATGCTCGAGCCCCACGCGACGGTGGCCCGCTGCCCGCTCTCCAGCGTCGCCTCGACGTACGCGGGGGTCCCGAAGCTGTCGTTCACGGTGCGCACCGCGGTGACCGGCAGGCTGGGGGCGCCCGTGCGGGTGATGAACCGGTGCCCCGGCGCGACCTTCTCGGCCGGGACGGAGCGGATGTAGCTGTGTTCCATGGCGGCTACTCGCACCATCCCACGTGGGCGAGGGCCTGGCGCACCAGGTTGCCGCGGCCGCCGACGAACTCGGCCTGGACCTCGGGGCTCAGGGCGTCGGCGGGGCTCAGCCACGTCAGCTCGAGCGCGTCCTGGCGGGGGCTGCACTCGCCGCGGACGGGCACGACGTAGGCCAGGGAGACGGCATGCTGGCGCTCGTCCACGAGACCCGTCTCCGAGGGGGAGGGGAAGTACTCGGCCACGGTGAACGGGGCCGGGCACGCGGGCAGGTGCGGCATCGCGAGCGGCCCGAGGTCCTTCTCGAGGTGGCGCATCAGGGCCGCGCGGACGGTTTCGCGGTACATCACGCGGCCGGAGACGAACGTGCGGGTGAAGTTCGCGGTGGCGTCGGCCTTGTACAGCAGGCCGAGCTCCGTCACGTAGCCCATCGGGTCCTGGCGGACCGGGATCGCCTCCACGTAGAGGATCGGGAGGCGCTGGCGCGCCTCGTGGAGGTCCTCCTCGGACAGCCATCCGGGATACGGGTCGGGAGTGCGCACGTTCATGCCTCTTGTTTATCGCATCCCCGGACCCGGAGCACGCCCCCATGCCGTGAGGGGGCCGAACCGGTGCCGGTAGACTGGACACCTCCCCCCTCTCTCCCGAAGGAACCGCCCATGCCGCGCGCCGCTGCCCCCGCGACCTCCCAGACCCGGCTGGAGCCCGCGGCAAGGACGACGATCGGTGTGCTGCTCGTCGCGTCCTTCGTGGTGATCCTCAACGAGACGATCATGAACGTGGCCCTGCCGCGGCTCATGGACGCCTTCTCCGTGACCGCCGACACCGTCCAGTGGCTGGCGACCGCCTTCATGCTCACCATGGCCGTCGTCATCCCGACCACGGGCTACCTGCTGCGCCGCCTGTCGACCCGCGCCGCGTTCATCCTGGCCATGTCCCTGTTCTCGGCGGGGACCCTGCTGGCCGCGCTGGCGCCCGGGTTCGGCGTGCTCCTGGCGGCCCGCGTCGTGCAGGCCAGCGGAACGGCGATCATGATGCCGCTGCTGATGACGACCGTCCTGGACCTCGTCCCGCCGTCCCGCCGCGGGGCCGTCATGGGGAACGTGTCGATCGTGATCTCCGTGGCGCCCGCCGTCGGCCCCACGCTCTCCGGGCTGATCCTCGAGTACCTGTCCTGGCGCTTCATGTTCGTGGCGGTCCTGCCGATCGCCCTCGCGGCCCTGGCCATCGGCGCCCCGCGGCTGGCCGGGCGCGCCGAGGAGGCGCGCCCCCTGTCCGTGCCGTCCCTGCTGCTGTCCGTGCCCGCCTTCGGCGGGCTCGTGTTCGGGCTGAGCCGCATCTCGGGAGGGCACGACGCCGGGGCCGCCCCGGGGCCGGACGCCTCCGCCGTGGTGGCCCTGGCCGTCGCGGTGGTCTGCCTGGCCGCGTTCACGTGGCTGCAGCTGCGCCTGCAGCGCCGGGACGCGGCCCTGCTGGACCTGCGCCCCTTCACCTACCGCGCGTTCACGATGAGCCTGGCCCTGATGGTCCTGGCGATGATGGCGCTGTTCGGGGTGATCATCCTGCTGCCGATCTACCTGCAGAACGTCCGCGGGCTCAGCACGCTGGCCACGGGCCTGGTCCTGCTGCCGGGAGGCCTGCTGATGGGGGTGATGGCCCCGTTCGTCGGGCGCATCTACGACCGGGTGGGGCCCCGCCCGCTCGTCGTGCCCGGCGCGGTGCTGCTGACCGCCGTCCTGTCCTACTACACGACCCTCGACGCGGCGACGCCCGTCGCGGTGCTCGTGGGCCTGCACCTGGTGATGTCCCTGGGCCTGGCCCTGATCTTCACGCCGGCCTTCACCACCGGCCTGAACCCGCTGCCGCACCGCCTGCATTCGCACGGGTCGGCCGTCCTGAGTACGCTCCAGCAGCTCGGCGGCGCCACGGGCACGGCCCTGCTCGTGGGCATCATGGCCGCGGGCGCCTCAGCCGGCGCCGCGGCGGGGCTCGCGCCGCTCGACGCCCAGCTGGAGGGCTTCCGCCTCGGGTTCCTCACGGCGGCGATCGCGAGCCTGGGCGTGATCGTCATCGGAGCCCTGCTGCGCAAGCCCGCCGTCCCGGCCCCGGCGCGGTAGCCCGGCCCGGCGCGGTAGCCCGCCCCGGCCCCGGCACGGCGGCCGGGGCCGGGGCCCCGGGGCTAGACCCGGGCGGTCGCGCGGAAGTCCCCGCGCCAGTACTGGCTGGCCCGCGGGACCTCCGCGCCGAGGGCGGCGGCGGCCAGCGCCGGCCAGTTGGGCTGCACGAGCGCGGCCCGGGCCAGGGAGACGCCGTCGGCCCGGCCCTCCGCGACGATCTCCTCGGCCTGCTCGGGCTCGGTGATCATCCCGACCGCGGTCGTGTACGCGCCCGTCCCGGCCAGCTCGGCCTTGACCGCGGCCGCGAGCGGCACCTGGTAGCCGGGGCCGGACGGACCGTGGAAGCGCCCGATCCCGCCGGACGAGAGGTCGAACAGGCCCACGCCGTGGCGCTCCAGCCAGCCGACCAGGCGCAGCGTGTCCGCCAGCCGCCAGCCGCCGTCGACCCAGTCCTCGCCGGAGAGCCGGATGCCCAGCGGCTTCGAGTCCGGCCAGACGGCGCGCACGGCCTCCACGATCTGGCGCAGGTACAGCGTGCGCCCCTCGAAGTCGCCCCCGTACGCGTCGGTGCGGTGGTTCGTCAGCGGGGAGAGGAACTGGTGGATCAGGTAGCCGTGCGCGCCGTGGATCTGGATGGCGTCGAAGCCGGCCTCGTCCGCGCGGCGGGCGGCCGCGGCCCAGTCCGCCACGGAGTCCCGGATGTCCGCCATGCTCATCTCGCGGGGCTCCGCGAGCCGGTGGATCGCCGTGGGGGAGGGGGCGACGGTCTGCCAGCCGCCCTCCTCGGCGGGGATCGAGCCGGTGCGGCCCGACTCCTGGAACTCGGGCAGCCACCCGTAGGTGGACGCCTTGCCGCCCGCGTGCGCCAGCTGCACGCCCGCGGCGGCGCCCTGGGAGTGGATGAAGTCCACGACCGGGGCCCACGCGTCGCGCTGGGCGTCGTTCCAGAGCCCGGTGTCGCGGTCGGAGATCCGGCCCTCCGGGGCGACGGCGGTGGCCTCGGCGACGACGAGCCCGAAGCCGCCGGCCGCCCGCGCCCCGAGGTGGACCAGGTGCCAGGCGGTGGGGACCCCGTCGCGGGCCTCGACCGAGTACTGGCACATCGGGGCCAGGACGGTGCGGTTGCGCACGGGCAGGCCCGCGCCGTCGGGGGTGGGGAGGACGGTGGTCTCGAAGAGTGTGCTCACGGTGGTGCCAACCCGGCGCGGGCGGCCCCTATTCCGCCCGCCGGCCCGCCCCTCCTCTGGACGGGGCGGCGGCCCGCTGTTGGAATGGCCGCATGGCCGAGCCGCTCGACGAACTGCTGGTGCCGGACGCGCCCGCCTGGCGGGCCTGGCTCGACGAGCACCACGCCGCCAGCCGCGGGGTCCGCCTGGTGCTGCACAAGAAGGGCGGGGACGTGACGCGCCTGGCCTACGCGGAGGCCGTCGAGGAGGCGCTCTGCTTCGGTTGGATCGACGGGCAGCTCGCGCGCCGCGACGCCGGCAGCTACACGATCCGGTTCACCCCGCGCCGGCCCGGCAGCGCATGGTCGGCGCGCAACGTCGAGCGGGTGGACCGGCTCCGCGCCGCCGGGCGGATGGCGCCGGCCGGCGAAGCGGCCGTCGCCGCGGCCCGGGCGGACGGGCGGTGGGAGGCGGCCTATTCGGGGTCCGCCACGGCGGAGCCGCCCGCTGAGCTCCTGGCCGCGCTCGGGGCGAACGCGGACGCGAAGGCCGCCTACGGGCGCCTGGGGGCCGCGGAGCGCTTCACGATCTACTACCGGATCGCGACGGCGTAGCGGGCCTCGACCCGCGAGCGGCTCGCCGCCGAGTTCGTGGAGCGGCTGGCCCGGGGAGGGACCGGGACCACCCCTTGAGCGCCCGGCGCGCGCCGCAGTAGGGTGGGCGTGCGCGTTAATGGCCATTAACTGGAATTCGGAGGGGATCGCATGCGGCTGGACGGGGCGGTGGCGTTGGTGACCGGGGGCGGATCCGGGCTCGGGGCGGCGACGGCGCGGAGGTTGCACGACGGCGGCGCCCGGGTCGTGATCGTCGACCTGCCGTCGTCCGCCGGCGCGGACGCCGCCCGCACGCTGGGGGAGCGGGCCCGCTTCGCCGCCGCGGACGTGACGGATCCGGAGCAGGTGTCCGCCGCCGTCGCCGCCGCGGCGGAGCTGGGACCCCTGCGGGTCGCCGTGAACTGCGCGGGCATCGCGACCCCGGGCAAGGTCCTCGGCCGCGACGGGGCCCTGCCGCTGGAGCGCTTCGCCCAAGTCGTCGCCGTCAACCTCACCGGGACGTTCAACGTCGTGCGGCTTGCGGCCGAGGCCATGGCCGCCACCGAGCCCGTGGAGGATCCGGAGACCGGGACCGCCGAGCGCGGCGTCGTCGTCAACACGGCCTCCGTGGCCGCGTTCGACGGGCAGGTGGGCCAGCCCGCCTACGCCGCCTCGAAGGGCGGGGTCGCCGCGATGACGCTGCCGCTGGCCCGCGAGTTGGCCCGCCACCTGATCCGGGTGGTGACCATCGCCCCGGGGATCTTCGAGACGCCGATGATGGCCGGGCTGCCGGCCGAGGCCCAGGAGTCCCTCGGCCGGCAGGTCCCGCACCCGTCCCGGCTCGGCCGCCCCGGCGAGTACGCCGCGCTGGTGGAGCACATCGTGGCGAACCAGATGCTCAACGGGGAGACGATCCGCCTCGACGGCGCCATCCGGATGGCCCCCAAGTAGGACGCGGGAACCCCCGGCCGCGCGGGCGCGGGCGGGGGTTCCCGGGGTGTCGGCGGACGCGGTGCGTCAGCAGATGTTGCGGTTCCCGTCCCTGCCGTAGACCGCGTAGGAGGACAACACGCTGCTCGGCGCGACCAGCGTGTAGCTCCATCCCTCGGCCCGGTAGAGCGCCGTCGCCGTGTTGGACGGCAGGCACGTCTGGCGCGAGAGGAACAGGGGCGCGCCGTCGTACGCCGCGACCACCGGCGCCGCGAGGCCCCCGGACGCGTTCGTCCCGGACGCGAAGACGGTCCGCTGGGAGCCGTCCGGCCAGTTGGAGTAGGAGAACAGCGCCGCCGTGCCGTAGGCGTCGGTGCCTCCGCGCCGGGAGACGGACGCGTTCGGCACCGCGGCCCGGATCTGGTCCACGACGTTCGCGGAGACCTGGGAGGAGTTCCCGCCGATGATCACGTACTTCGGGTCCAGCCGCTTGAGCTGGGAGAGGGTCACCGAGTGCATGCGCGTGTCCGGGGTCAGCAGCAGCGGCCGGTGGACGCGGGCGGCGACGGCGGCCACGGAGGCCGAGTTGGCCCAGCTGGCGCCGTGGCCCACGTACACGATCGACGAGGTGCGCCACACCTTGGAGGCGGCGGCGTTGGCGCCGTAGCGCCCGGCGCCGTCCAGGCGGGTCACCGGGGCGACGGACTCGAGCTCGGACTCGACCCGGCTCGAGAGCGTGCCGGTGTCGCCGACGATGTAGATCCGGCCCGGGTTCAGGCGCCGCACCTCGGCCAGGACGTTCGAGGGAACGTAGTCCGGGCGCGTGACCAGCAGCGGCCCGCCCTTCGTCGCGGCGACCGGCGACCCGGTCAGCGAGTCGTAGGAGTTGCTTCCGCTGACGAGGGTGACGGTCGGCGCGGTGCCCGGGAACTGGCGGCGGGACGCCGCGATGGGGGTGTCGTAGCGGTCCGACGCGCCGGCGCGGACGCCGGAGAGGCGGATGTTCCAGGCGCCGGAGGACGTCGTCACCCAGCGCCCGAGGTAGTCGGTCGTCATCCGGTGCGGCGTGGAGCGGGTGTTCCGCGCGAAGTCGCGCAGGGAGCGCATGTCGCCGTTGAAGACGTTGCCGTCCACGCCCGCGGTCGGGTGGATGTAGTCGGCGTTGGACGTGTACTGCCAGATCCGGAACGTGTTCCAGCCCTCGGGCAGCTCGCGCGGGTTCTTCGGCATGGCGTCGGAGGTCGGGTAGAGGGCCACGTGCAGCGGCCAGTTGCGGAACCGCGTCGAGTCTCCGGTGCACTCGTCCCACCAGGCCTGGGCCGTGTAGATCATCGGCAGCCGGCCCGTCATGCTCTTGACGTTGACGCCGAAGCTGTAGATCCAGGACTCCATTTCGGAGGGCGTCATGCCGTAGCACGCGTCGCCCTTGCCCTCGGGGAAGGTCTCGGCGTCGTACGGGTTCCACTCGATGTCCAGCAGCGGCGGCAGCGTGCGGCCGTCCGCGGACCAGGCGCCGCCGTTCTGGACGAACTGCTGGGCCTGGAGGGAGGGGCTCGAGGCGGCGGGCATCGCGAAGTGGTAGGCCCCGCGGATCATCCCGACGTCGTAGGAGCCGTTGTACTGCTGTCCGAAGTACGGGTTCTTGTACAGCGAGTTCGGCCAGGACTGCGTCGCCTTGACGTAGGCGAAGCGGGCGCCCTGGTTCCACGCGTAGGACCAGTCCACGTCGCCCTGGTGGCTGGCGACGTCCACTCCGTGCACGCCCGGGGGCCGCCACGTGCGCAGCTCCTCCCACGATGCCGGTGCGATCACGCTCGTGCGCTCGAGGTCGAGCGCGGGCGCGGCGTCCCCGGACGGGCTTGCCCCGGCCGGGGCCGAGTGGGTGGCGGACGACGACGGCGCGGCGGGGGCGGCCGGGTCCTCGGCCGGGGCCGAGGGGGCCGACGGCGGTGCCGCGGGGGACGGAGGGGCCGAGGGCGACGCGGTCGGGGGCGTGGGGGCCGGCTGCGTCGCGCTCGGCGACGTGGAGGCGGGCGACGGCGCGGCCGGGGTCGACGGGCCCGACGCCGGCGTCCCGGTCGGCGTGGACGCCGGGGCGGGCGAGGGGGAGGCCGGCGGCGTGCTGCCCGCGGGCGCGGCGGCCGCCACGTCGTCGGCCGCGGCGGCCAGGGCGGACAGCTCGTCGACGGTGGGGGCCTGGGGGTCTCCGGACTCCTCCACGCGCTCGACGCCCTGGCCCATGCGGGCCGAGAGGGCCTCGATGCCCAGGGAGTCCAGCGCGCGGTCGGCGAGGGCGATGCGCTCGGCCGCGGCGGGCTCGCCCGCGGCCGCGAGGGCGCCGCGGATGTCCTCCGCGGCGAGCGTCGCGGCGGCGGGGTCCGCGGCCTCGAGGGCCCTCTGCGGCACGGCGGCCGGGGCCTCGTCGGCGGCGGGCCCGGCAATGGCGGACTCCAGCAGGGCCACGGTCTCCTCGCTGAGGGCGCCGGGGGCCGAGGGTGTCGACGGGGCCGCGGCCGCGGACGGCGCGACGGCCAGCGACGCGGCGAGGGCCAGGCACAGCGGGGCGGGGACGAAACGGAAGCGGGTGCGCCGGGTGAAGGGCATACGAAGGTCCTCAGTACAAGGTGCGGGTCCCACACATTGTACAAAGCACCGTGGCGCCCCGCCGTGAACGGCCCCCCGCCGGCTACGGCTGGCGCTCGCCCGCCGCCACCTCGGCGTCGATCCGGTTCCCCTCCACGGGGGCCGGGCAGACGCCGAACCCGGTGAACGCCATAGGGTAGTTCAGGGTGCGGTTGAAGTCCAGGACCAGGACGCCGGAGGCGTCGGCGTCGGGCAGGGGCAGGAACCGCCACGCCGCCGTCGTCGTCCCGCTGGTGGCGTCCCGGAACGCCAGCGCCATCCCGTTCCCGGCCGCCGTGGCGGCCAGCCGGTGCTCGCGGCCGCCGGTGGAGAACGCGACGTGCCCGACGACGGTCGCGACCGCCGACGCGTCGTCGCGGCACGTGGCCACCGGCTCGCGCCGCGGCTCGGGCAGGGGCTCGAACCGGCCCTCCAGGACCCACGCCGGGTCGTAGGCGAAGACGGGGACGCCGTCGAAGGCATCCAGCTGCGGGGTGCGGCGCTCGCGGGTGCGCACCATGTACCGCCCGTCCCGGCGGCCCAATTCCGCGATCGTGGAGCCGGTCCGCACCCAGAAGCGGGATTCGTCCTCGTCCAGGGAGCACTCCAGGGCACCGGTCAGCGGGGCCGCGGCCGACCCCTCCACGGGGGCGCCGGGATCGTACTCGAAGACGCCGTCGGCCTCCTCCGCCTCAAGCCGCGCGCCGTCGGGCCCGGCGCTCCAGCGCCCCGGGAACGACTCCAGCGGGCCCGGCCGCTCGGGCAGCCACGTGTACGACGTGAGGGTCAGCCAGCCGAATTCGGCGGCCAGGGCCTCCTCGCGCCGTTGCCGGAACCGGTGCCACGTCTCTTCGGGGTCCATGCGGCCCAGTGTGCCAATTCCCCCGGCGCGGGGCCATCCTCCCCGGGGCGGCGCCGGCGGCCGCCCGTGGGGGGGCGGGCTAGAACTCGGTGGTCTGGCCGCGGGCCGCGCGGCGCTCCGCGTGGCCGATCTGGTAGCGCCGGTTTTCCGTGGCCAGGATCGTGATGAAGGCGCACAGGCCGGCGAGGATCGCCACGAGGGCGGACGGGGTGGTGCCGATCAGGCGCGGGAGCATCAGCCAGAACAGTCCCCAGGCGAAGCCGAGGGCGACGACGATCCTGCCGCGTTCGGTCATCGAATGGACGACGGCGACCCACGTGGTGGCCAGGATCGTGACGGCCGCCCACCACGTGCCCGGCAGGAAGTTCCAACCCCACTGGGTCAGGAGCACGGACAGGTTCATGGGCGCGACGACGAGCATCCAGCCCAGCAGCGCGCCGACGGGGGCGTCCGTCAGGAGCCGCTCGGCCCGGTCCCGGGCCGTCTGCTGGTTGGCCTCGCGCAGCCCGTAGAGGGCGACGGCGAGCAGGGCCAGCGCGATCAGCAGGCTGAGCGGGACCAGGGCCGAGCGCGCGGTCCACACCCACAGCGCGCTCAGGAGCCCGGCCACCGCAATCGGGTATCCGAGGGCGCGCTGGCGGCGGGAGGAGCGCTGCGTCCGGTGCCACTGGAAGACCGCGTGGGCCGCGATGCCGGCGAGCAGGAGCCCCCAGATCGCGAACGAGTCCGTGCCGAGCGAGTAGAGGCTGAAGCCGGGCTGCCACGGCGAGCCCGCGAACGAGTGCGCCGTGCTCCCGCCGAACAGGCCGAGCGACATCAGGCCGATCGGCAGGGACGCCGCGGCCGCGGCGGTGACCAGCCAGCGGCGCCGACGGTCCGCCGGGATCTCCTCGGGGTCCGGTTCGGTGGACGGCAGGGGGTAGGGCGCCACGTACAGCGGCTCCTCCTCCTCGTGCCAGGCGCTCGGCCGCTCGCGGCGGGAGACGATCGCCTCCCGCGCCGACTCGACGATGGACGCGATGTCCTCGGTGGCGGGGCCTTCGCGCTCGGCCCGCTCCGCGGCCTCCTGGCGTTCGCGCTCCTCGCGTTCGGCCGCCTCCGCGGCTTCCCGGCGCTCGCGCTCCTCGCGTTCGGCCGCCTCCGCGGCTTCCCGGCGCTCGCGCTCTTCGCGTTCGGCCGCCTCGCGGCGCTCGCGTTCCGCGCGCTCGGCGGCCTCGACCCGGGCCCTTTCGCGGGCCTGCTCGCGCCGGAGCGCCCGCTCCTCGGCGGCCGCCCGAAGGCGCTCGACCTGCGCGTGGGACCGCTCGGACCAGCGGCGGCGCTGGGCGACCCAGGCGGCGCCGGCCTTGGCGCGCCACGACTTGAAGTCGGGGTCCTGGAACCGGTCCAACCAGGCGTTGAGCCGGTCCGGGGCCGGGGACTCGGGCCGGGCGAAGTGGCGCGGCGCGGGTTCCCGGGTCGGGCGCGGCGGCACCGCCGGCCGCGGGGGCACGGCGGGCAGCGGGGGGCGGTCCGGCCGGACGGTCAGCAGCCCGTTGAAGTCGACCGGCTCCGCCAGCCGGCGGTGGTGGGGCCGGGCCCCGCCGGGCAGCGACGTGGAGGCGGGGGCGTCCTCCGGACGCGAAGGGGCCGCAGGGGCTTCGTCAGGGAGCGCGGGACGCGCGGACGGGCCTGCGGGGGCGGCACCCGCGGGCGGCCGGGTCGTGGTGGGCGCCTCGTCGTGGGCGGCCTTCATCCGGGCCAGTGCAGCGGCAGCCGGCGAGGCCTGCTCGCGCGTCTCAGCCATCAGTCTGCTGCTCCTTCCGCTGTGACCGGATGGACAATCCCCCCGCCGGAACCACTTCCCCAGCCTACCGAACGCCCCGCCGATCGCGGCGCAGGCCCGCGCGGCGTGGGGGTGTGGCGCCGGTCGCGGAGGGGTGGGCGCGCTGGGCCCGGCCCCTACGCGGGGCGCTCGCGCAGCCGCAGCCCGGACTCGAAGGCGCGCTCGCGGCCGGACACGGGGTCGGTGAAGGCGATGGAGCGGGCGAGCAGCTGCAGCGGACGGTCGTGGTCGTCGGGGGCCAGGTCCAGGAGCTCGGGGTAGAACGGGTCGTTGAGGATCCCGAGGCCCAGGGCCGCCATGTGCACGCGCAGCTGGTGGGTCTTGCCCGTCAGGGGGCGCAGCCGGAACAGGCCCACCGGCAGGCCCGCGTGGGCCCCGGCGCTGCGCCCGGTCCCGACGAGCCCGATCCGGCTCTCCGCGTTGGGCCGCCCGTCCTCGACGACGGCGCGCAACCGCCCCTTCGCCTTCGTCATCCGGTTGCGGTAGACCACGGGCCACGCGGCGCCGGAGGGGCCGGGGGCGCCGCCGTCGTCCCCCGGGCCCGGCAGGGCGGAGACGCACTCGTATTCCTTGGCGATGGCGCGGCGCTCGAACAGCGTCTGGTAGGCGCCGCGGGTGGCGGGGTTCGTGGAGAAGAGGACGACGCCGGCCGTCGCGCGGTCGAGCCGGTGGATGGGGATCAGCCCATCGATGCCGGTGCGCCGGCGCAGCCGCACGAGCGTGGACTCCTGGACGAAGCGGCCGCCCGGGGTGGTCGGCAGGAAGTGCGGCTTGTCCACGGCCAGCAGGTGCTCGTCCTGGTGGATGATGTGCTCCGTGAACGGGACCGGCTCCTCGACGGGGAGGTTGCGGTAGTACCAGAGGAACTCGTGCTCGCCCAGCGGGGTGCCCCGGTCCAGCGGGACGCCGCCCGGCCCGACGACCTCGCCGTCGTCGAAGCGGCGGACGATGCCCTCCGGGTCGACGTGCCCGAACCGGTGCAGGACGTAGTCCAGGGCCGTCGCCCAGGGCCCGTCGGCGGGCAGGCGCAGGCGCGTGGCGTTGACGCCGTCGCGGACGGGGAGGGGGGAGCGCATGGGCACCCCTCCAGTGTCCCACGCCGGAGGGGTGCCGCCCGGCGCGCTACTCCTCGACGCGGAAGCCCACCTTCACGCCGACCTGCCAGTCGGCGATCTTGCCGTCCGCCACGTGCCCGCGGATCTGGGTGACCTCCACCCAGTCGAGGTGGCGGAGGGTCTTGCCCGCCTGGGCGACCGCGTTGTTGACGGCCGCCTCGACGCCCTCCGGGGAGGAGCCGACGAGTTCGCTGACGCTGTAGACGTGGTTGGCCATGGTGCCTCCTGGGTCGGATGGTGCCCGGGGCGTCCGGCCCCGGGCCGTGCGGCCAACCTACCGGCCGGGCCGGGGCCCGTCCATGGCTCAGGCGTGGTCGGAGACGGCGCTCGGCGCGCCCGCGGCCTGGTCGGCCTCGGCCTGGCAGACCGGGCAGTGGAAGACGTCCCGCTCCAGGTCCGCCCCGCGCCGGGCGGCCGGGTCCGCGAGCCGGGTGTGCGCCACGGTCGTCCCGCAGCGCAGGCACGGCTTGCCCGCGCGCCCGTAGACCCAGTAGCGGTCCGCGATGGTCGTCGTGGTTGTCATCCGGCGGGTGCGGTCCTTGTTGGCCTGCATGAGCTGGTGGGCCAGCGAGACCAGGTGCGGCAGGTCCTCCACCGCGCCCACGGGCGTCAGCGGATGCACCCGGGCCAGGAACAGCAGCTCGGCCCGGTAGATGTTGCCCAGCCCGGCGATCAGCCGCTGGTCCAGGAGGGCCAGCGCGATGGGGCGGGAGGGGTCCGCGAGCAGCCGGCGCTCGGCCTCGGCCGGGTCCCACGAGTGGCCCAGCGGATCGGGGCCGAGGTGGCCGATCACCTCGGGCTCCGACACGGTGCGGATGACCCGCAGGAACCCGAGCTCGAAGCCGACGGCCTGGAAGTCGGCGTTGCGCAGGATGCAGCGGGCCTTGAAGGCGGGGGAGCGCCAGCGCTCGCCGGGCGCGTAGACGTCCCAGTGCCCGTCCATGAGCAGGTGCGAGTGGATGCTCAGGTCCGCGACGCGGATCAGCAGGTGCTTGCCGCGGGAGACCACGGAGTGGACGGGCGCCCCGGAAAGGTCGAGCGTCGCGAACTGCGGCACCCGGAAGTCGGTGGATTCCAGGACCCTGCCGGTCAGGGCAGCGTCCAGCATCCTTGCGGCCCTGTAAACGCTGTCGCCTTCAGGCACGGTTTCTGCCTCCCCGTTCGATCCAACGCCCCCGAATCACGCGGATTCCGCCTCGGACGTGGGCGGCCCGCCGCGTTGTCCTGAGCGTAGCAGGACCGGGGCGGCCGTGGTGGTCCGGACGCGGAAAGGACCGCCGCGTCCGGAGGGTCAGGGCCGGAAGCGCACCCCGCTGGGCGAGGAGTAGAAGCCGGCCGCCAGCAGTGCCGCCGCGACGGGCGTGTCCGGGACCGGGCGCCCGTTGGCCTTCTCGATGGCCATCTTGTCCACCCCGGCGGTGCGCAGGGAGGAGACCAGGGCGCGGGCGGCCGCGCCGAGCCGCTCGCCGTCGTCCGTGAACACGAGCAGCGTCTTGCCCCCGCGCTCGACATAGAGGGCCAGCGCCCCGTCGACGAGGACGACGACGGCGCCCGCCTTGCGTCCGGGCCGGTGGCCGCTGGCGGGTCCGGTCCCGTCCTCCCCGGCGGGGGCGGGCCACGGCAGGGCGGCCCCGTACGGGTTCGCGGGGTCCGTCGCGGCGAGGGCGACGGCGGCGGGCTCGCGGTGCCGGGCCGTCCCGGGGGCGTGCACGGCCTCGAGGTCGGTGTCCCGCGAGTGGCCGCGCAAGCGGTCGACGGTCGCGGGGGTGGAGAACTGGGCGGCGCCCAGGTGCTCGATGAAGTAGCCGCGGCGGGCCTGCCCGGACTCCTCGAAGCGGGACAGGACCTTGTACACGAGCCCGAAGCCGCCGACGACGCCCTCGGCGGCCACCGAGCCGCGCGTCAGCACGCCGTAGCGGTCCAGCAGGTACCCGGCCAGGGCGTGGGCCCGCACGGTCGGTTCCGGCTCGGGCGCGGGCAGCAGGGACCAGCGGCCCGCCGCGCTGGGCAGGGACGCGGGGGACGCCGCCGCCCGCAGCGCCTGCTGGCCGGCCGACCCCGCGGAGTCCGGCCGGAGGCCGCCCGCCGTCCCGCCCGCGCCGTCGAGGCCGGCGCGCAGGCCGCCCGCGGCGCCGGGGCGCAGGCGGCCCAACCGCGCGGCCCGCGCCCGCGGGGTGGGGGCGCGGCGCTTGTGGGCGGTGCGGCCGGCCCCGAGCAGGCCGCGCACGGGGGCGAACGTGTCGTTGCCGACGCGGCCGGCCCAGACCAGGTCCCACAGGGCGGCCAGCAGGTCCGCGTCCGTGGGGGCCGGGTCCGGGCCGGCGGCGAGCAGGCCGGAGAGCTGGCGGAAGAAGTAGCCGCCCCCGCCGGAGAGGGCGGACAGCAGGCGGGCGTGCAGGTCCCCGGGCAGGAAGTCGGGGTCGGGGGCCAGGGTCAACGGCGCGTGCTCGGCCAGGTGGAGGGCGAGCCAGCCGTCGTTGCCGGCCAGCGCCCCGGCCCCCGAGAAGAGGACCTCGCCGGTGGCCATGAGCTCGTCCAGCATCCCCGGCCGGTAGTCGGCGACGCGGGCCGGAAGCACGTGCGTCTCCCAGGCGCTCGCCGGGACCGGGACCCCGGAGAGCTGGTCGACCACGGCGGCCACGCCGTCGATGCCGCGCAGGTTCTCGCCCACGGACTGCCAGGCCGGCAGGAAGCGGCCGAACGTCGCGGTGTCGACGGGCTCGACCTCCGAGCGCAGGGCGGCCAGGGACCGGCGCCGGATCCGGCGGAGGACCTCCGCGTCGCACCATTCGCTCGGCGCGGCCGCGCCCGCGGCCGAGCCGGAGGCCGTCGGCCGGAACTCGCCCTCGACCACGCGCCCCTCGCCCGCCAGCGCGCGCAGGGCCGCGGCGACGACGGCGGTGCCCAGTCCCAGCCGGTCGGACGCCTCGGCCACCGTGAACGGGCCGTGCGTGCGCGCGTACCGGCCGACGAGGTCGCCGAGCGGGTCGCGCACCGGCTCGACGAAGGCGACCGGCACGCCCATCGGCAGCGGCACCCCGAGGGCGTCGCGCAGCCGGGAGGCGTCCTCGATCGCGGCGTACGCCTCGCGGCCGGCGAGCCGCAGCCGCAGCGCGCGGTTCGCGCCGACGAGGGCCTCGAGGTGGGCGCGGGCCGCCTCCGGGCCGGCGGGACCGGCGGCCCCGCCGTCGTCCGCCCCGGAGTGGGCGCCGCCGTCGTCCGCCCCGCCCGGCTCCCGGTCCTCCGCCTGCAGCCGCTCGGCCGCCTCGGCGGCCGTGAGGGGCCCGAGCAGCCGCAGCAGGTCGGCGGCGCCCTCGATGCCGCGCAGCCGGCGGTCCGGGGCCGTGCGCTGGAGTTCCGCTTCGGTGCGGGCGATGACGCGCTCGTCCAGCAGCTCGCGCAGCTCCGCCCGGCCGAGCAGGTCGTTGAGCAGGGCCGGGTCCACCGACAGGGACGCGGCGCGCCGCTCGGCCAGCGGCGAGTCGCCCTCGTAGAGGAACTGCGCCACGTACCCGAACAGCAGCGCCTGGGCGAAGGGCGAGGGCTGGCGCGTGGCGGTCTCCACGATTCGGATCCGGCGCGAGGCGACGTCCCCGGCGAGGGCGCGCAGCGATGGGAGGTCGTACACGTCCTGGAGGCACTCGCGGACCGTCTCCAGGACGATCGGGAACGTGGGGTACTTGCGGGCCACGTCGAGCAGCTGGGCGGAGCGCTGGCGCTGCTGCCACAGCGGCGTGCGCTTCGCCGGGTTCTGGCGGGGCAGCAGCAGGGCCCGGGCGGCGCATTCGCGGAACCGGGCCGCGAACAGGGCGGAGCCGCCGACCTCCGCGGTCACCGTCTCCTCGAGCTCGTCCGGGTCGAAGAGGAACAGCTCCGCGCCGGGGGGCTCGTCCTCCATGGCGGGCACGCGCAGCACGATGCCGTCGTCGGCCGCCATCGCGGACCCGTCGAGCCCGTAGCGGGCGTGCAGCCGGGCGCCGACGGCCAGCGCCCACGGGGCGTGCACGGGCAGGCCGAACGGGGAGTGGAGCACCACGCGCCAGTCGCCCAGCTCGTCCTGGAAGCGCTCGACGACGAGCGTGCGGTCGTTGGGGACGGCGCCGGTGGCGTCCCGCTGCTCGGCCAGGTAGGCGACGAGGTTCGCGGCGGCCCACGCGTCGAGGCCGGCGCCGCGCAGGCGGGCCTCGGCGGCGCCCGGCGCGGCGTCGGCGAGCTCGCGCTGGAACGCGCCCACGGCCCGGCCGAGCTCGACGGGGCGCCCGGCCGCGTCGCCCTTCCAGAACGGGAGTTTGCCGGGCTGGCCGAACGCCGGAGAGACCAGGACGCGGTCGTGCGTGATGTCCTCGATCCGCCAGCTGGTGGCCCCGAGCGCGAAGACGTCCCCGACCCGGGACTCGTAGACCATCTCCTCGTCGAGCTCCCCGACGCGTCGCCCGCCCTTCGCGGTGTCCTCGGCACCGGCCAGGAACACGCCGAACAGGCCCCGGTCCGGGATCGTGCCCCCGGACGTGACGGCCAGGCGCTGGGCGCCGGGGCGCCCGGAGAACACCCCGGCGTCCCGGTCCCACGTGATGCGCGGGCGCAGGTGCGCGAACTCGTCGGAGGGGTACTTTCCGGCCAGCAGGTCCAGCGTGGCCTCGAAGGCGGAGCGCGGCAGCGACGCGAACGGCGCGCTGCGCCGCACCAGGTCGAACCACTCCTCCACATCGACCTCGCCCAGGGCGGCCGCCGCCACGGTCTGCTGGGCGAGGATGTCCAGCGGGTTCGCGGGGATGGCGAGCGGCTCGATCGCTCCGGCCAGCATGCGCTCGACGGCGACGGCCGTGTTCACCAGGTCCGCCCGGTGCTTGGGGAAGAAGACCCCCACGGACGGGGCGCCGACCTGGTGGCCGGCGCGGCCGACGCGCTGCAGCCCGGACGCCACGGAGTTCGGTGACTCGACCTGGACGACGAGGTCCACCAGACCCATGTCGATGCCGAGCTCGAGCGAGCTCGTGGCCACGACGCAGCGCAGGCGGCCGGACTTCAGGTCGTCCTCGATCCGGGCCCGCTGCTCCTTGGACACGGACCCGTGGTGCGCGCGCGCCAGCACCGGCTCCGCCCCGGAGACGGAGCCCGCCTGGGCCATGATCTCCGCCGGGGGACCGGGCCGCGGCGGAGCGTCGGGGCCGGGCGGGCCGGGGTCGGGCTCCCACGCCGCCAGCCGCTTCTCGTGGATCTCGTTCAGCCGGCCCGTGAGCCGTTCCGCCAGCCGGCGCGAATTGGCGAACACGATCGTGGAGCGGTTGGCCTCGATGAGGTCGGCGATCCGCTCCTCGACGTGCGGCCAGATGCTCGCCTGCGGCTGCAGCCCGGAGGCCGGGCCGAGCTCGTGTGCCGCCGCGGCGGCCGGCAGGTTCGTCATGTCCTCGACGGGGACGGTCACCGTCAGGTCCCAGACCTTGGGCGAGCCCGGCACGACGACGGACACGGGGCGCGGGCCGCCGAGGAAGCGCGCGACCTCCGCGTGCGGCTCCACGGTCGCGGAGAGCCCGATCCGCTGGGCGGGTTCCTGGAGCAGCGCGTCGAGGCGCTCGAGGGTCACGGCCAGGTGCGCGCCGCGCTTGGTCCCGGCGACGGCGTGGACCTCGTCGACGATGACCGTGTGCACGCCCGCCAGCGTCTCCCGCGCCCGGGACGTGAGCATCAGGTACAGGGACTCGGGCGTGGTGATGAGGATGTCCGGCGGGTGGGCCAGCAGGCGCCGCCGCTCTCCCTGGGGCGTGTCGCCGGAGCGGACGCCGACGCTGATCTCCGGCGCGGGCTGGCCCAGGCGCCGGGCCGTCTGCGTGATGCCGATCAGGGGCGAGCGCAGGTTCCGTTCCACGTCCACGCCGAGGGCCTTGAGCGGCGAGACGTAGAGGATCCGCGTGCCGGGCGCGCCGTCGGACGGAGGGTCCGCGCGCAGGAAAGAGTCCAGGGCCCACAGGAACGCCGAGAGCGTCTTGCCGGAGCCCGTGGGCGCCACGACGAGCGCGTGGTCCCCGGCCGAGACCGCGTCCCACGCGCCGACCTGCGCGGCGGTCGGCGCGGTGAAGGCGCCCGTGAACCACTCGCGGGTCGCGGGCGTGAACCGGTCCAGGACCGCTGCGGTGTCCGGTGAGGCAGCCATCGGCCTCAGCCTACGCCCGGCCCCCGACGCGTTGGGCCTACACTGGCGCCAACCACCGCCGGAGGAGAGGACAGGCCATGGGGCGTCGGGAAGTGCGCGTGGAGCGGATCGTGGAGGCCCCGCCGGAGACCGTCTGGGACGTGATCACCGATCTGGACCGCGCCCCGGAGACGCTCGGCGGCGTGGACTCCGTTGAACGGCTCGCCGGAACCGGCTACGCGCCCGGGGTGCGGTGGCGGGAGACGCGGACCATGATGGGCCGGCAGGCTACCGAGGAGATGTGGGTCGAGACGGCAGAGCCGCCGCGGCGGACGCTCGTCAGGGCCGAGTCCCACGGCATGCGCTACGACACGTCGTTTGTCCTCACGCCCCACGGGTCCGCGACGCGGCTGGAGTCCGTTTTCGGCGGGGAACCGGTCCGGGAGGGGCCCCTCTCCCGCGCCATGCTGGCCGTCCTCGCCCCGCTGGCGCTGCGGGCCACCCGCAAGGGCCTGGCCGGGGACCTCGCCGACATCGCGCGCGCGGCGGAGGCCCGTCGGTCTTCCTAGCGGCTGCGGGTGGGGCCGCCGCGGTGGGTCCCACCGTGGCGGCCCCGGCGCGGAGGTCTACCGCGTGTAGGGCCCGACCTCCAGCAGGGGCGCGTCCGCGGAGCGGCACGCCGTGGCCTCGTGGTCCAGGTACTTGGTGGCCCCGCCGTCGCGCAGCGCGACCGCCAGGAGGTGGGCCTCGGCCGGCTCGCACTCGGGGCCGAACTTGCCCGCCTGCGCCGCCCGGACCTCGGCCGTGGCCGTGGCGCCGGACGCGAGCGTGAAGTTCCCGCCGGAGCCCGCGTGGCGGGCCGGGGCGCCGAGGATGTCGCCCTCGGCCTCCTGGTAGGTCAGGATCGGGTGCCCGGAGAGGGTGCAGTCCGGGCCCTCGTTCGCGAACGACAGCGTGCTCGTCGACGCCTGCGCGTCGGCCCCGCCCCGGACGGGGTCGAGGGACAGGGCCAGATCGGTGATGTGGCACGGTTCCGCGGCGGCCGCCTTCCCGGACCGGGTCTGGGTCGGGGAGGCCGTGGGCGACGGCGAGGAGGCCGACCCGGACGGGGTCTCCGCCGACGAACCGGACGCCGGGGAGGACGACGGCGACGCCGTCACAGGGGACGACGACGCCGGGGACGATGCCTGGGAACTCGGCGTGCCCGGGCTCGGGGCCTCCTCCGGCGCGGGCGTGCCGCAGGCGGCCAGGGCCAGCAGCGGAACGGCGATCAGCAGGGCGGTGGGGCGTGGTGCGCGGATCATGGGGTCCCCCTCGGCGTGGACGCTTTGTACCAGCCACGATAACGCGCCGCGCCGGTTCCGGCGGCGTCCGATGCCGTCTTGTGACCCCTATTCGTGGTGGTACGGCCGGCCGCCGGCGATCTCCTGGGCCCGGTAGAGCTGCTCGGCGAGGATGAGGCGCACGAGCTGGTGCGGGAAGACGAGCTTGGACAGGCTCCACGTGAAGTCCGCGCGGGCGTGGACGGTGTCGTCGACCCCGTAGGCCCCGCCGATCACCAGGACGACGGGGCGGGAGGTGTCCAGCGGGCGCTGCAGCGTCGCGGCCAGGGCGGGGGAGTCGATGTTGCGCCCCCGCTCGTCCAGCAGGACGAGGTAGTCCCGGTCCTGGACCTTGGACAGGATGCGGGCGGACTCCTCGGCGCGGGCGGCGTCGCCCTCGCGGGAGGAGTGGGGGAGGAGCTGCCACGTGGTGTCGAAGGGCTTCTTCATCCGCTTGCCGTAGCGTTCGATGCCCTCGGCGACCCAGGACTCGTGCTTCTTGCCGACGGTGAGGATGCGCAGTGCCATGGCACCAGTCTCCCAGCCGGGGAGGGGAGGAACGCCGAAGGCGCCCGTCCCGAGGGGGAGGGGCGCCTTCCGTTCATGCGCGGTGACGGTGGGATTTGAACCCACGGTACGGGGTTACCGTACACAACATTTCGAGTGTTGCACCTTCGGCCGCTCGGACACGTCACCAGACTGGTCCACTCTAGCGGAGGGCGGGATGGGCGCTCAAATCGGGTCCCCGCGCCCCTCGCGGTGGGCGCGGAAGAACTCCGTCAACAGGCGCCCGCACTCGGCCTCCCGAACCCCCGGGAAGACCTGGACCCAGTGGTTGAGGCGGGGCTCGCGCAGGACGTCGAAGACCGAGCCGGACGCGCCGGCCTTCGGATCCCAGGCGCCGAAGACGACCCTCGGGATCCGCGCCAGCACGATCGCCCCGGCGCACATGGCGCACGGCTCGAGCGTCACCGCAAGCGTGCAGTCGGAGAGCCGCCACCCGTCCCCGGAGCCGGACTCGCGCAGCGCCCGGGCGGCGCGCCGGATCGCCACCAGCTCGGCGTGGGCCGTGGGGTCGGCGTGGGCCTCGCGCTCGTTGCGGCCGGTGGCCAGCACGCGTCCGTCGGGGCCGACGACGACGGCGCCGATCGGCACGTCCCCGGTGCCCAGCGCGGCGCGCGCCTCGTCGAGGGCCAGGCCCATCCAGGCCTCGTGGGCGGACGCGTCGTGTTTCACGCGAACACCCTACCGAGCGGCCCGGGTGCGCGGGGCGCCGGCTGGTAGGTTGGACGCCATGCGAGTTCAGGTTGTGGACCATCCGCTGGTCGCCCACAAGGTCTCCGTGCTGCGCGACCGCCGCACGCCGTCGCCGGTGTTCCGGCAGCTGACGGACGAGCTCGTCACGCTCCTGGCCTACGAGGCCACGCGGGGCGTCAAGACCGTCCAGGTGGAGGTCGAGACGCCGGTCGCCCACACCACCGGGACGGCGTTCGCGAAGCCGACCCCGCTCGTCGTGCCGATCCTGCGGGCCGGGCTGGGCATGCTCGAGGGCATGACCCGGCTCGTGCCGACCGCCGAGGTCGGGTTCCTGGGGATGGCCCGCAACGAGGAGACGCTGGACATCGTCACCTACGCCGAGCGCCTGCCCGAGGACCTGACCGGACGCCAGGTGTTCGTGCTGGACCCGATGCTGGCCACCGGCGGGACCCTGGCCGAGGCCATCGAGTTCCTCTTCGCCCGCGGCGCGGCCGAGGTCACGTGCCTCTGCCTGATCGCCGCCCCGGAGGGCCTGGCGCGCCTGGAGCAGACCCACGGCGCCGACGACCGGGTCGGCCTCGTCCTCGCCGCGCTCGACGAGCGGCTCGACGAGCACGCCTACATCGTCCCCGGCCTCGGCGACGCCGGCGACCGGCTGTACGGCCTGGCGCACTAGGGGAGGGGCCCGTGGCCCCCGCGACCGTTCCGCCCCTGCTGCCCGCGGCCGGGGTCTCGGTCTCCGCGGTCCTGCTCTTCGGCCTGCAGGCCGGCCTGGCCAGCTACGCGGTCCTGGCCGCGAGCCTGGCGGCCGCGTGGTTCTCCGACCGGTCCCTGGCGAAGGACCTGCTGCCGATCGCGCTCGGGCTGGCCATCGTGTCCACCACGTCCGTCGAGGCGGACATCAGCTGGCCGATGTTCTTCCGGCTCGGCCTCGTCCTGGCGGCCGCCGTCGCCGTCCCCGTCCTGCTGGACCGCTACGGCTACCGGCGCCGGGCGATCCGCTTCCCCTGGCGGACCGGGCGGCGCTGGACGCGCCTGCAGTGGACGTACCTGGTGGCCGTGCCCCTGCTCGGGTGGCTGATCCTGCCCGGCTACTTCATCCACTCCGGCGCCTACCGGAACTGGCCCGCGATCGGGGCGCCCAGCGAGTTCGGCCGGTTCTTCGTCGGGGTCAACGCCGTCGGGCTGTGGGACGAGCTGTTCTTCATCTGCGTCTGCTTCGCGCTGCTGCGCCGGCACTTCCCGCTGTGGCAGGCGAACCTCCTGCAGGCCACGATCTTCGTCTCGTTCCTCTGGGAGCTGGGCTACCGGGCGTGGGGCCCGGCGCTGACCGTCCCGTTCGCGCTGCTGCAGGGCTACATCTTCACGAAGACGAAGTCGCTCACGTACGTGGTCCTCATCCACCTGCTGTTCGACGCCGTCGTCTTCCTCGCGATCGTCCACGCGCACGACCGCAGCGTCTTCCCGCTGTTCGTCTACTGAGTTCGTCTACTGGGGCCCGCCGCCGCCCGGGCCCGTCCGGTCCGGCCCGGCGGGGCCCGCGACCCGCGGCGCGCGGCCCGGCCGCGGAGGGACCGCCGCCGCGGCCAGCGGCAGCGCCACCTCGAAGACCGTCTCGCCCGGGCGGCTGCGCACATCCACGCTCCCGCCGTGGGCCCGCACGATGGCCCGGGCGATCGGCAGCCCGAGCCCGGTCGTCCCGTCCGCGCCGGACCGCGCGCCGTCGGCCCGCGTGAAGCGCTCGAAGACGCGGGGCAGGAAGTCCGGATCGATGCCGGGGCCGTCGTCGGCCACCGCGACGACGGCGCGGCCGGAGCCGCCGTCCGCCACCCGCAGCGAGGCGGTCACCCGCGTGCCCTCCGGGGTGTGTTTGCGCGCGTTCGCCAGCAGGTTCGCCACGACCTGCGCGAGCTGGTCCGCGTCCCCGCGCACGCGGACCGGTTCCCCGGGCGCCTCGAGGCGCCACGCGTGGTCCGGCGCGGCGACCTCGAAGTCGCGCACGGCGTCGGCCAGCAGGCGAACGAGGTCGACGTCGTCGCGGCGCGGCGCCGCGCCCTCGTCCAGCCGCGCCAGCAGCAACAGGTTCTCCACGAGCGTGCCCATCCGCCGCGCCTGGCCCACCACGCGCTCGATGGAGCGCCGGCCGTCGCCGCTCAGGTGCTCCGTGGCGGCGAGCAGCTCGGCATAGCCGCGGATCGCCGAGAGCGGGGTGCGCAGCTCGTGGGACGCGTCCGCGACGAACCGGCGCATCCGCTCCTCGGTCGCCCGGCGCACGTCCAGCGCCGACTCCACGTTCTCGAGCAGCGCGTTGAGGGCGTGCCCGACGTCGCCGGCCTCCGTGCCGGGGACGGCGTCCTCGGCGGGGACGCGCTGCAGCCGGTCCACCTCCCCGGCCTCGAGCGGCAGCGACGCGACCGACGCGGCGACGGCGGAGACCCGCTCGAGCGGGCGGAGTGAGCGGCGCACGACGACCGTGCCGGCCAGGGCCGTCGCCGCGAGCCCCCCGGCCGAGACGAGCAGCATCGTGGCGTCCAGCGCCTGGAGCGTGTCCCGCAGCGGCGCCAGGGGCAGGCCCGTGACGAGGTAGCCCTGGCCGCGGCCGTCGTCGACCGCCACGAGGCGGTAGGGGCCCAGGGACAGGGCCGCATCCACGGGGCCGCTGCCCGGGCGGACGCCGGCGATGACCGCCGCGTCCCGCTCCTCGAGGCCGCGCCGCTCGCCGGATTCGGTGTCCAGGACGCCGCCGTCGAGCACGAGCCGCCCGACCACGCGGGCGTTGAGCGTGCCCGAGGCCTGCCCGGGGGCGTCGAGCGGGTCCGTGGCCCCCGACGGCGTCCCGAACGCCGCCGCCCGCGCGCTGGCCTGGCGCAGCTCGACGTCGAGCTGGTTGTACAGGCTCGTCCGCATGGCCGCGTGCGTGGCCAGGCCGATGAGCAGGCAGATCAGGGCCAGGAGCGCGACGACGGCGCCCAGCAGGCGCGTGCTGAGGGCCAGGCGGCGGCGGGGGTGGGTCACGGCGCGGGTTTCACGATGTAGCCGGCCCCGCGCACCGTGTGGATCATCGGCTCCCGGCCGGCGTCGATCTTCTTGCGCAGGTAGGAGATGTACAGCTCGACGATGTTGGCCTGCCCGTCGAAGCCGTAGCCCCAGACGTTGTCCAGGATCTGGGCCTTGCTCACGACGCGGCGGGCGTTGTCCATCAGGTAGTGCAGCAGCTCGAACTCCGTGGCGGTCAGCGGGATCGCCTCGCCGGCGCGCCGGGCCTCGTGGAGGTCCAGGTCCAGGACCAGGTCGCCGACGGCGACGTGGGCGGGATTCGCCTCCGTGGCCCCGGACCTCGAGACGAGGCGGTGTAGGCGCAGCAGGACCTCCTCCAGACTGAAGGGCTTCGTCACGTAGTCATCCCCGCCGGACGCCAGCCCCTCGATGCGGTGCTCGACGGCGTCCTTGGCCGTGAGGAACAGGGCCGGGACGCCGGCCTGGCGCGACCGGACGCGGCGGAGCACCTCCGGCCCCTCGAAGCCCGGGAGCATCCAGTCCAGGACGAGCACGTCCGGGACGAACTCCCTGGAGGCCTCCACGGCGCTGGGCCCGTCGTGCGCCGTACGGGCCTCCCACCCCAGCATCCGCACGCCCATGGCGACCAGGTCCGCCAGGGAGGGCTCGTCGTCGACGACCAGCGCGCGGATGGGCGTGCCGTCGGCGTGTTGGAGGCGGGGCAGCTGCGCGGGCGTGAACGGCTCCTGGGTCATGCCCCCATTGTGCTCACACGCGGCACGGGGCGCCTGTGGCGGCGCTGTGGAACGGCTGTGGAGGCGGGAGCGTGGGCGTTCCGTGCGCGCGAGTCAAGCCGGCGGTCCCGCCTGCCGGACGCGCCGGCGCACGTCCGAGACCGACCCCCTGCCCATTCCCGGCCGACCGATTGGTCAGATTGACGAACGCGCGACGGAAAGTTGAACAACTGGGGGCGCCTCAAGCGGGCACTCCAAAAATGTGCCCAAGTATGACGTGCCTCACAAAAAGCCCGAAGTGTCTCACGATGCGGACACCGGTGGGGATTATTACTTGCGAGTTCCATTTATTACGACCATGCTTGGACTGTGAACAAGACGACAGCAGTCACCGCCACAGTAGCGCCGCGCGGCCGGGGGGCCGTCGAGTGGCATGGCTGTTGTCGAATGCCGGTCTAGCCCCACACCCCGGGAGGCCAGGCCCGCCCGGCAGGCGCCCGATCCGGCGCCGCGCCCGGTTCCCTCGGCATTCCACTCCGTTCACCAGCACGAGCCAGTTACGAGGTACCCCATGTCCGTCTCTTCCGGATACGTCCACATCTCCGTCCGCAACGCGCAGAACCGCGCCGCCGCGGCCCAGCGCCAGGCCGCCGCCGCCCGTGCCGGCCACCGCTCCCCGCAGGCGCACCGCCCGCTGCAGGCCGTCGCCCCGACCCAGGAGCGGCACCCGATGACGGCGCCCACGCCGGTCGTCGCCCCCAACGGCACCCCGGGGCCGCAGGCCGTCTCCGGCGACACCACGGCGCGCGGGTTCGTGCTCTACGTCGGCCTGGACGAGGCGGCGGCGCAGGCCCAGGGCACGTCGCTGGGCAAGCTCGCGACCCAGGTGAGGGCGTTCCTCCAGACGCTGTCCCCGGAGGCGCAGACCCATGCCGCCGTCGCGCTGGCCCCCGCCAACGCCACCGGCGACAGCATCGACGTCGTCCGCCAGGCCCTCGGCGACCCGACGGTCGCCCGCCGCCCCCGCCCGGAGACGCCGTCGCGCCAGCAGTCGGGCCAGCACGCCTCCGGCGTCCTGATCGACCTGTCCCGGCGCGAGGTCCAGCTGGACGGCGAGGCGCTGAACCTGACGTTCAAGGAGTTCGAGCTGCTGAACTACCTCGTGGAGAACGGCACGCGCACCGTGGGCCGCGAGGAGCTGCTGGGGAACCTGTGGCGCAATGCGGACGAGATCCCCAACGAGCGCACCATCGACGTGCACATCCGCCGCCTGCGCTCGAAGCTCGGCCGGCTCGCGAACACGGTGCGCACCGTCCGCGGCCAGGGGTACCGCTTCTACGAGCACCCCGAGGTCGTCGTGTGGGCGGCCCCGGAGTACAGCATCTAGCGCGCGCATCCACCGCCGCCACGGCGGCCCGCGGCCCGGCCCCCACGCGGGGGCCGGGCCGCCGGCGTCTGCGGCGCCCCGTGGACCCCGGGCTAGCGAGCCAGCGCCGCTGCGCGCCGTGGCGGTCGAAAGTTCCGGTTCGGCTCGCCCGTGGCGTATCGCCGGGGCCGGTTTGGGACCGATGATGGTGGTGTCTGCCGCGGTGACGCCGGTCCGTCCTTGGTGCATCGGTTTGGCCCGTGGGCTAGCGTGGCGCGGAGGGCCCCCACGGGCACCGTGGATTGTTGCCTCGAGCACGAGTACTAGATTCCTGAATCCCAACAGCCCTCTCCACGGCAGGCGCACAACCGAAGACCACTGCTGTCAGGGGAGGTTCGCCATCATGGATTTGATCCACGAGAGGTCCGCGGGGATCGACATCTCCAAGCGCGACGCGAAGGTCGCCATCCGCGCCCCGGGCAAACGGCCCGGGACCTTCACCACCACAGTCACCACCTGGGGAGCGACCACGAACGAGATCCTGGCCCTGCGCGAGATGCTGCTGGCCGAGCGGGTCACGACGGTGGTGATGGAGGCGACCAGCGACTACTGGAAGCCCTTCTACTACCTCTTCGAGGACGTGCTGCCGGTGATGCTGGTCAACGCCAAGGCCGCCCGGAACATCCCGGGCCGCAAAACGGATGTCTCCGACGCCGCATGGCTGGCCCAGCTCGGCGCGCACGGGCTGCTGCGCGCCTGCTTCGTCCCGCCCGAGCCGGTCCGGCAGCTGCGGGACCTGACCCGGGCACGGACGCTGGCGACCCAGGACCGCACCCGGGAGATCCACAGGCTGGAGAAGTTCCTCGAGTCCACCGGAATCAAGCTCTCCTCGACCGCCTCGGAGCTGACCGGGGTCTCGGCCCGCGCGATGCTCGAGGCGCTCGTCGCCGGCGAACGCGACCCGCAGGTCCTGGCGGACCTGGCCCGGGGCACCCTTCGCCGGCGGCTCCCCGAACTCGTCGAGGCCCTCACCGGCCGCTTCACGGACCACCACGCGTTCATCTGCCGGATGCACCTGGAGCGGATCGATTCGATGACGGAATGGATCGACCAGCTCACCGCCCGCATCGAGGAGGCGATGTCCCCCTTTCGCGCCGCGAGGGACTTCCTCGCCACCATCCCCGGGGTCTCCACCACCGTCGCCGACACCGTCGTCGCGGAAACCGGGGCCGACATGAGCCGCTTCCAGACCCCGGGCCGGCTCTGCTCCTGGGCCGGGCTCGTCCCAGGCCACAACGAATCCGCCGGACGGGTCAAGTCCAGCAAGACCCGGCCCGGGAACCGCTACCTCAAGGGCGCCCTCGGCACCGCCGCGCTCTCGATCGCCCGACACCCCAAAAACACCTACCTCGGCGCCCGCTACAAGCGGATCGCCGCCCGCCGCGGCCGGACCAAGGCCCTCGTCGCGACCGAGCACGCCATCCTCGAGGCCGCCTGGCACATGCTCGCCCAAGGCGAGTGCTACCAAGACCCCGGATCGGACTCCCTCACCAGGATGGATCCCGCCAGGGCCAAGAACAACGCGATCAGGCACCTGAAGGCCCTCGGCTACAACGTCACCCTCAGCCCCACCGTCGCAGCATGACCCACCTACTTTCGTACTAGG